>CACYEW010000309.1 GCA_902773455.1 uncultured Ruminococcus sp. | reverse complement strand
AATTCGAATTTCTTCATCAGCGAAGCGTCTTCATTTTCGGCGCGGCAAAGTTTATACATAATACTTCCTTATCACGCCGCGCCGAAGCAAGCCTAACGGATTTTTTTGAAAAGTCTCGCGCTCCAGAAATCCATACCGAGCTCCTCGATATAGAAGTGAAGTATCGCCTTGTAGTTTTTCGTCGCCGTGCCCACCATAATGAAGTCGGCGTCCTTTATCCGTTCTTCGGCGTAACGGAACAGAGACGAGCCGATCCCGCGGCTTCTGTATTCCGGTCTGACGTACAGCTCCTCGACCTCGAAGCATACCGCGCCTTCCGCCGTGACAGACGAAGCTTGCTTAGCTTTTTCGTTATGACCGAAAAGATAACCGATAAGCAAACCGTTTTCTCTGACCGTGAATATCCTGTTGCCGTCGATATCGGAGGCTTCGTTTTTTCTGTATCCGTGACAGCTCTGCTCGGATTCCCAGTCTTCGGAAAGCGCGATCAGTTCCGAATAAAGCGCCGCCGAGGCGGTTTCTTCGCAAAATATCATTTCTTTCTCAATTCCGAGATCTTTGCGTCAAGACCGTCGAGAGATTTTTTGAGCTCCGCGTCGAGGTCCGATTTCGTCTGCCGCGCTTTTTCGGCTATGCCGCCCGAGCTTTTCTGCAGCTCGAGCAATACGCGGTCGACCGATTCGCGAACGCGTGAAAGCTCTTCGCCGATATCGCCGCAGCACGAACCCGATATCCTTGCGGCGGTTTCCGAAAACGCCGCCGTGCATTTGTCCATCGCGGATGAGAATTCATCGCGGGACAGTTCGGCTTCGAGTACGGCTTCTTCTTTGATTTTATCGGCTTTTCTGTTTGCGTTTTCGATTATTTCTTCTGCGTTTTTGTTCGCGGCGATCAGTATGTCGCCGAGCTGAGAGGAAACGCCGTCGTAAAGCTCCGCTTTCCGTTCCGCCTCGGCGGCTTTTTCGCCGTTTGCGGCACACGACGCGTCAGCGCGGCTGCGGAGATCTTCTATAAGCTCCGTCTGCGACGCGATCACCGCCTCGCTTTCCGCAAGAGCGTTCTTCGCCTCGGTGAGCTGAGCCTCAAGCCCGGAGACTTTTTCTTCCGCCTCTTTACAGGCGGCTTTCGCGCCTTCAAGCTCGGATCTGAGCCGCTCCGCTTCCGCGGTCAGCTCTTCGAGCTTTTTGCTCTTTTCTTCGAGCGCGGCGGCGCTGCGCCTGCTTTCCTCCATGAAATCGGCGTTCTGCCTGTCCAGATATTCAAGCACGTCGGCTTTGTTGAAGCCGGATAACGACGTGCGGAAATGTGTTTTATCCGTTGCCATGATGATTCCTGCCTTAAAGTATTGACCGTTATACGGATCGGTTTACTACATATTAGCATATTTTTCCGCGTTTTTCAAGGGGTAACGAAAATAAAATTAAAAAAAAGAATATTACAGTTTCACAATTACCCTTTATAATAGAAGAAAAGGCGAGATTTTGCCCTATTTTCAGGAAAGGTGAATCAAATATGACAAATAACCGCATACCGAAATTGTTATGCTGTCTGCTTATCCTCGTTTTCACGGCGTCGCTTGCCGCTTTGCCTGCCGCCGCCGTTACCGATCAGGATAAAGCGCAGATCAGCGTGACGGTTTCGGAAAACAATCCGGAAATCAACGAGATCGTCACGGTGACGGTGTCGATAGACAACTATCCCACCATGTCTCCGAGAATATCGGCGATGTATATTTCGGTATCGTTCGATACCAACTGCTTCGAATACGTTTCCGACTCCGCGACGTCGGTGCTGAAAACGAACGCGAACGATATCACGAGCGTAAGCTACGACGAATCGGAAACGGTCAGCTTCGCTTACGTTTACGCAAATTCGAAAAAGTCGACTCTGCCGACGACGGCGAGAAATATCTTCACGTTCAAGCTGAAGGTCAGAAGCACGGTCGAAGCCAAAACGCTTACCTCGTTCACCGTGAACGAGCTGACTCTTTATAACGGCAAGGACGACAGCAGATATACGCTGATCGAATGCAAAACGCCGAACGTCGACGACGTGACGGTATGGCAGAAAAGGCCGGTCATCCTCATAAACGGCAGCAACGATTACGCGGCTGTCTACGCCGAAGACGTAACGCTTACGTTCGACACTCCGAACGCGCAGCTTTCCTACGAGGGAAGAGCGGCGGAAACGATAACGAGCCCGTATAACTGCGATAAGAACGGAAGATACACGGTAACGGTCAAAGTCAACGGTCAGAACGTTTCGCTCTCGTTCGAGATAAGCAAAGAGATCTCCAACATTTCCGTAAAAGCCGGAACGTATAAAACGGAATACGCGCTCGGCGTCACGCCCGACTATTCCGGCTGGGTACTGCTCGTCACGTACCGCGACGGATCGCACAGCGAGATCAGTATGGACGATCCCGACGTCGTGATAACGGGTTATCAGCCGAATTCGGCAGGTTCTCAGAGAATACTGATCAAATATAAGAACCAGTCAACGTCCGTAAACGTCACGGTCACGCAGAAATCGGTCGAGTCCGTAACGATAAAATCGAACGTCATCAAAAACGAATACCTCGTCGGCGACGATATCGATCCGGCGGGCGGCGTGCTCCTCGTATTCTACGACGACCGCACGTACGAGGACGTGCCGATGACGGCCGGTATGCTTTCCGGTTACGATAAGAGCTACGTCGGAGAGCAGACCGTTACGGTGACTTACGGCAATCTCGCGCAGCAGTT
>CACYEW010000308.1 GCA_902773455.1 uncultured Ruminococcus sp. | reverse complement strand
GATACTCTTTCGGTACCGACGTCCTCCGCACTTCCGTAAAACGCGCATGAGTTTAAATAAACGATAAAAGCAAATAATAAATATGCTAAAAATGTTTTCTTCATATTATCTACCCCATTTATTTATTAAACTGATGTTATCATGGATATTCACATTTACCGATCTGTTCTACTTATTAGACGACCAAAAGTACCTTTTTCTTACACTTTTTCATGTAAACAAATTGTGAACTTTCGGAGCGGCAGCCGTAACCGCCCCGAAAGTTACACGCCGGCGTTAAAAGAATACAATATTTCCGGTCTGTGAGGATTCGTATATGCCGCTCAATATCTGCGATACGGCGTAAGCCTGCTCGGGAAGAACGAACGGATCTTTGTCGTTAACTATCGCGTCGATCCACGATTCGGCTTCGCGCGTCGACGGGTCTTTACTGCCGGAGCCTGCGTAAAACGCCACGCCGCCCGCGGAGAGGTTCGGTCTCGAAATATACTGTCTGCCGAGGTGAACGCCGTTGATACGCACGCCGTCAAGCATATCGCCGCCGGCTTTCGTACCGCAGACGGTCGTTATCGCTTCGCGGCAGTCGATGAGGTTGAGCGCCCACGACGATTCGAGTATTATCGTCGCGCCGTTTTCCATAACGACGAAACCGAAAGCGCTGTCTTCGGCGGTGAATTTTTCGGTATCCCAGTCGCCCCAGGCGTTGCCGGTGTTCTTATCTTTGTTCAGCGCGTGATAAGTTGTGCCGACGCAGTATTTCGGCTTATAGTTGTTCATTATCCAGAGCGTGAGGTCGAGAGCATGGGTCCCGATGTCTATGAGCGGACCGCCGCCCTGTTTCTCTTTATCTATGAACACGCCCCACGTCGGAACGGCGCGTCTGCGCAGAGCCGTCGCTTTTGCGAAATAGATATCGCCGAACGTTCCGGCTTCCGCTTCCTGTTTGAGGTAGAGCGCGTCGTCGCGCTGTCTGTTCTGATAGCCTATCGTGAGTTTCTTGCCGGTGCGTTTCGCGGCGTCGAGCATCTTTTTCGCTTCGGTCGCGTTTATCGCCATCGGTTTTTCGCACATTACGTGCTTGCCCGCTTCGAGCGCGTCGACGGTGATGAAGCTGTGGCTGATGTTCGGCGTGCAGACGTGAACGACGTCGATCGTTTTGTCTTCGAGCAGTTTTTTGTAATCTTCATAGACCTTCGCGCCGGGCGCGCCGTAATCCTTCGCCGCTTTTTCGGCGCGTTCGACGATGATATCGCAGAAAGCGACCATCTCGACGTTTTTCAGCGTTTTCAGCGCCGGCATATGCTTCGCGTTTGCGATACCGCCGCAGCCGATGATGCCTATTCTTACTTTTTCGTTTGCTCCGGTTGCCATGTTTTTATCCTCCGTTTTTTATGATATCAGCAGCGTTTTTTCAAGCGCTTTTACGTTTATTTTGACAAAAAGTAATATATTCCGTTCGCTATCGCCTCGGGAGATATGACCATTCCGGCGATATTTCCGGTGACGGAATTGAACGTGTCGGAAAAACAGCAGTCGTATTCGCCCGCTCTGAAATGTTCAAGCGACGAGGGTATGTTATGCGGCCGCCAGTTGTCTTTCGTATGATCCGCCATCCAGTTATAAGCCGCGGTAACGACGCCTTCGATATACGTCAACCAGTCTATCTCCGGATCTATCTTTTCCCACCTTATGCCGAGCGAAGCCGCCTGAGAAATACTGTGCAGGACTTCCCACTGAACGAAATCGCGCACCCAGTTTGCAAAATACCAGTCGGAACAGCAAAGGCAGGGTTTGGTATTATAGAGCGAATTTACGTTTTTCGGGCGGCGCAGATGCGTGAAAGCGAGCAGCGTGCGCAGGTACCAAACGGCTTTTTCTCTGTAAGCCTCGACGCCGAAAAGACGGTAAGCGTAATAATAAGCGTTTACCGATACGCCAGCGGCGAGCAGGTTCGGCGCGTGCAGCGGCGTCTCCCAGAAATCGCCGCCTTCGGGGCGGAACATATCGGCGCAGAAGTCGAGCGCGCGTTTCGCCGCTTCGGCGAAGCGTTCTTCACCGGTCTGTTCATACACGCTCATCAGATCGAGCGCGGCGGTCGTATTCATATATAACGCGGTATCGCCGTCGTAACCCATAGGCTCGATGAACGCGCGCGCAACGCGGAAATCGTCTTTTGAATAATGACGTCCGTCCGGCTCGAAGCGGAAAGAACCGTCTTCTTTCTGCCACGAAAGTATCTGCTCTCCGCGTTTGATCTCTGCGGTCTTTCTCTCCTCCGCGCTCTTTTCGGGAGCGGGAGGCGGGGCAAGCAGTTTTATCTTTTCGGAGATCTGCTTTGAAAGCTCCGTATCGGGATGCTCTTTTACGTATCTGTGCAAGAAACCCGGTACGCGGCGGCTCAACGAGCGCGAATGCCCCTGCGTATAGCCGAAGCCGTCTTCGCCGTGCCAGAGGTTCGTATTGAAAGCGTTTGCGATCTTCGTAAGCGCTTCATCCGGCGAATATTTCGGTTCGGGCTTCGGCAGACCGTTTCTTTTCACGTATTCGGAAAGCGCGTCGATACATTTGCCTTTCGTTACAAGTATCTTCGCCGAAAATTCAAAGACCTGACCTTTATGGATCTCGATCGGCGTCTTTGCGTAAGGCTGATTTTCGTCGGCTTCGGTCTTGACGTCGGGTATCATAATGCCGAGAAGCGAGTTTTCTTTGCGCTCGATGAAATTCGGCGCGGCAAAAACGGGTTGTGAATAATACTCGTTATAGCCGAACCAGCGCGTCACGGGCGTATCGAGATCGTATTCGACCGATACGGCGTCTCCGTTATGCGATACGGCGAGCACGGGAGACGCGACCTTGTTCGGATGAGGGATGCATCTGTTCGCCCACGGATCCTTGAAAAAGTCCATACCGCTCGACCATTCTTTACCGACCGGCCAGTCGATACCGGGAAAGAGAGCGTCCGTCTTCTCAGCTCCGAAAGAATCCTGCCCGACGTAAAGCCACAGCAGGCGCAGATATTCGGCGTAAACGTTTTTCTCCGAATACAGGCTCGTTTTAATGCTTATTCTCTTTTCTCTATCAGTTTCTACCGTTACGGTGCCGTGAAGCACGGGAGATTCGAACGGATAACCGACCCACCCCTCAAACGACGTGCCGATCAGTTTTTTATACGGCAGAGTGGTCGTTACGTTAAAAACGAATCCGTTTTCCGTTTCTTCATACGTTTCGGCTTCGAGGCGCATCGGTATATCCTGATCGCGAAGCTTCAGCTCGCCGAAATGGTCGAGCACGGCAAGGAGCTTGCCTTCTTTATTATATATTTCGCAAAAGCCCCAGCCGCATATACGCTCGTATATCACGAGGTCAAAACTCCCGCCGGATAATTTAAGGCTTTTGCCGGTACAGCTTGCTTTTTTGTAGTTCGCCATATTCATTCTCCGTATCTTTTTATAAATTCGAGAACGGCTTTGCTCGATCTCTCCGCCGCCGTCTTGCACATAACGGGGAAATCTATCTGAGCGTCGCCGTCGGCTCCGTCGGATATCGCGCGGCTTATAACGAACGGCGTGCCGTTTACGTAACACACGTGCGCTATTGCGGCGCTCTCCATTTCGCAAACGGAAGCTCCGAACGTATCTTTGATATATTTCTTCTTATCGGCGTTTGCCACAAACACGTCACCCGAGGCGACCGTGCAGTATACCGGTTCGACGCCGAGATTCCTGTAACAGTCGCATAAAAGCGCCGATCCTTTTTCGTCCGATTCGAAATATACTTTGTTTATTCCGGATATCATACCGACAGGATCTCCGAGCGGCGAGGTATCCATATCGTGCTGAACGCATTTATCGGCGACCGTGCAGTCGAGGATATGAAGGCCGTCCGACAAGGATCCCGCAACGCCCGTATTTATTATTATATCGGGAGAATACTCGAGTATCATCGCCTCGGCGCACATCGCGGCGTAGACCTTGCCGATACCGCAGACGGCGGCGACGGTTTTTTTGCCTTTATATTCGCCTTTGTAAAACGTTATTCCGCCGTGAGCTTCTTCCTTGCTTTTTTTCAGCTCGCTTTTTATAAGATCGAGCTCGACCTGCATGGCGGCGATTATTCCTATCATAACGACCTCCTTATTCGCCGATGATCTTTATCATTATACGTTTGTTTCTCATACCGTCGAATTCGCCGTAGAAGATCTGCTCCCACGTGCCGAAATCAAGCTCGCCCGCCGTCACGGCGACGACGACCTCTCTGCCCATCACGGTCCTTTTGATATGAGCGTCGGCGTTATCTTCGTAACCGTTATGCATATACTGCGAATACGGCTTTTCGGGCGCGAGTTTTTCAAGAAAGACTTCAAAATCGTGGTGAAGCCCCGACTCGTCGTCGTTTATGAAAACGCTCGCGGTGATGTTCATTGCGTTGACGAGGCAGAGACCTTCCCTGATACCGCTTTCACGCAGGGCTTCTCTTACGTTTTCCGTGATGTTGACGAACGCTCTTCTTTTGGGAATATTGACCGTAAGCACTTTTCTGTATGATTTCATTTTTTTATTTTCCTTTTCTTTCTTGTCATTTTAAGGCAGACCGGTATGAATATAAGCGCGACAACGACCGGGACGGCGGCTGTTATCAGCAAAACCGCCGTGCCTTTCGCGTCGGTCATACCGTTTCTTTTCAGCACTATAACGGTATCCGGCGAGACGGTATTTACGGCTATCGAACCGGTGGATTTCACGTCTGCAACGTTAACGGCGCCGTTATTGTTGCCGACGACCGCCTTGTATTCTCTTTCCGTTTTGTCTTCAAGCTCGAAAACCACGTTTTCCGCAACCGCTTTTTCGGAATAAACGAGCTTTACCGCAAATACCACGTCGTATTCTTTTTTCGATATTCCGCATTCGGAAAGCATTTTTTCGAGGGTTTTATCCGAAAGCGCGGTGATCTGCACCGATCCGTTTTCGACCGTCATCGAAACGTTTGAAACGGCGTCGGCGCGGCAGTCGATGACTGTGTCGTATATTTCCGGTCCCGTATCGGGGACGGGTTCCGTTTCCTTTGCGTCTTCGGTAACGGTTACCGTAAAGGTCTTTTTGAAATCCTCCGTTTCAAGACCGTCCTTTACCGTTGCGCACAGCGTAACGGTACCGGCGCGTTCAGCCGTAAAAATCCTGCCCGTAAGCTTGACCTTACAGCCGCCGTCGTCCGTCACGCTCCACACTATGCTTGAAGCGGACGCGTTCGCCGGGGCGATAACGGCGCGGAGAACGAGACTTTCATGCGCCTTTACCGTTTTTTCGGAAAGAAGAATGTCCGTAACTTTGATGAAAGGATCGGTGACGGTTATCCTTATACGGTCTGAGGTGACGCCGCCGCATACGCAGTAGATATAGAAATCATCCGCCTTCGACGTATCGGGCGAATACGTCGGCATCACTTCGTTTTCTATCACCGTACCGTCGCCGGTCTCGCTTTGCGCTCTGTACCAGACGTAAGCGTTCGAGTTTATATCGACCTTGTTCGCGGTCACGGTAACGCTTTCGCCGGTAAGGACGTCGTATCTGTCCGACGTCAGATAAACTATCGACGTAGAATTGTCTATCACGGCGTTTATCGATTTTGTCGTAAGTCTCGCGCTGCCCTTTGAAAGCTCCGCAATGTAGCGGAAC
Source organism: uncultured Ruminococcus sp. (assembly GCA_902773455.1). Classification (GTDB taxonomy): domain Bacteria; phylum Bacillota; class Clostridia; order Oscillospirales; family CAG-272; genus UBA1248. The sequence goes on along the minus strand of CACYEW010000308.1, from coordinate 7,739 downwards.
GAGCCTTTTTCGGCGTTCGGATCGTCAGCCGTTTTCTTTTTCGCGGCTTTGAAATCCTTGACCGTGATATCCTCGATCTTCACGCCGTAATCCTTGTATTTTGAGAAATACGACTTGAGATAATTCTTCACCGCCTGCTCGGTATTGCACAGATTCATATGTATCGTAAGAGGCTTGGACTCTATTTCGTTTTTGACCGCCGTGACGGAGTCAAGGTCCGGATCGTTCGGTTTTACCGTTACGGAAGCCGACGTGCCTCCTATTTCGTTATACGCCGTGAGACGGATGATGTAGGACGAGCCGCCCGAAAGGTCGTTTATGACGTACGAGTTTTCGCCGCCGTCGAGCGTGACCGTGTCGATTATAACGTCGGGCGTGAGCAGAAGCGCGTACGATACGTCGTAATGTGTGATTTCCGACCCGTTTTGATGAGCGCTCCAGCGGAGCACCGCGGAATAATCGCCGGGAGTGCCGGTAAGCTCTATCGTCGGCACCTGAGCGGGTATCGTTACAAAGTTCGATCTGTACTCCCCGTCTTCCGTTTTGATCACGGCGTATACGCTTTTTCCGAGCATATCCGCCGTAACGGTGACGGACTTCTCTCCCTCCGCGACAAGCTCGCCGCCGCAGTACCAGTAAAGAGTATATTCAAAGTCGAATTCCGTATCCATACTTATTACGTCGCCGATAGACGCGGTCCCGTCGGCGCCGGAAGACGTCGATATTTCGACCGCGATATCCGCACGGCAAAGAATGAATACCGAAATCATAATAAGCGAGGCGATCGCAAATATTCTTATTTTTTTCACACTATCGTCTCCTTTTTTATTTTTACGAGCGTAAACGCATGAACGCCGTGTTTACATTCGACCGATCTTACGGGTCTTTGCCTGTCTGCGCGGACTATACCGTATCCGGGCGCAGATACCGTCGCCGTAACGTCCGCCGGTATTGCGACTTTCAGCTCCGCCGTATTTTCGCTTTTTTCCCACTCAACGGTCACATTACCCGCCGCGCATCTGAACGAACCGGAAACGCGATCCGCAGAACCGCCGACAAAGGGCGATACGCTCATACGGCGGTATCCCGGCGCAAGCGGTCTGATCCCGAGCAGGCGTGTGTAAAGCCATCCGCGAAACGCGCCGCCGTAAAGATCCGGCCGTTCGGCTGACAGCTCCGTGATAAAAGCGTACGCCGAGTCTTCTCCGCCGTGATCGCAGAGCGCGTCAACAACGTCCGACGCGGTTTGCGGTGCGATATGATTTCCGAATTTTTTATTTTTTACGGCGGCGTCCAATATATCGGCCGCGTTATCGGCGTTCGGGAGAAGCCCGTATTTCAGCGCGGACGAATAAACTCCGATCACGTCACCGATGCCGTATTCCTCTTGCTTTTCAAAAGATTCGTACCACGCCTCGCGCGTTTTTTCGTACATTTCGCCGTAGTATGCGGCTTTACCGTCGTAACCGAGCGCTTCGGAAATACGCTTCATCATAAGAGCGTCCGCGGCGAACCTCGCCGTTTCGGTAAGATGCGAGCCGCCGCCTTTGCGGATGAAGCCGTCGGAGGTGCTTTTCAGAAAAGCGTAGTATTTTTCCATTTCTCCGTAACGGCCGGCAATGATACGAACGTCTCCGTACATCGTGTAAAGTCCGTACGGAAGATCGAAAGCCGCCTCGCCGCGGCTGCGGCTGCCTGTGCCGAACGTATCGTTTTTGTCCTCGTATTCGTCAGGCAGCGATCCGTTCGGTCTCTGCATCGTATACAGATCCTCAACGTATCCGAAAACGTCCCGACGTCCGATAAGAGCGCGGCAGGCGGAAGAATAGGGCGTGAACAGCTGCTCGCCGTAAAGCTTATATACTTCGTCGAACACGGAATTCAACTTTCCGTCTGACGACGCGAATCCGGTTTGGCACGGGAAGTCGGTACCGTATTTTACGGCGCACGGTACGGTTCCGTAATAGCTTTCAGGGCAGAAAGCGGCCGCGCATCCTTCGGCGGCGTCGGGGCTTGTACCGGCTGTCCATTTTTCATCGGATACGACTATCGAAGCGGAACCGTCGTCGTATTCCGTATCGAGGTGAAACAGAATGCACGGGGGATCTTTTTCATTATGACTGCAGACTTTGATAACGACCGTGTTTACGCCCTGCGCCAGATCATCGGTCAGATCGAAAAACCGGTAGCGCACCGCTCCCCGTATTTCAGGTCCGCTCTGTGAACCCGCCGTTTTTCCGTTTATAAAGAGCGTGAATTCCGCCCCGGCGACGTATGCGTACGCATGCCTGATACCGCGCTTTACCGTTATTTCGCGTTTGAAATACAGTATTTCCGCGCCTTTACAAGCGGTGATATAACCGCCTCGCCAGCCCGACAGGCGCGTAATTCCCGTGTTGAAAGCGCCCGGTCTGCTTTTCAGCGCCGTTTTGCCTGCCATGGCAAACGCTCTGAAATAATAAGTTTTTTTATCCGATAAAGGCTTTCCGCCGTATATGATGCAGCGCGTATCCGGCGAATATACGAGTCCTGAATCCCACATATCGCCGTTATTGTCGTTCAGAAGCGAAGCGGATGAAGAAACGAGTATCTTATAATACCTTACCGCCGCGCCTTCCGGCACGTCTTCCGTTATGAATGAAAAACACGGTCTTTCGGTACCGACGCACGGCGGCGTACCGGACCGCCCGGTCTGAGCGGGCATATATTCACAGCAAAGATCTGTTATTCTCATTCGATCGCTCCTTTGGATTTATAAATTTATTATAACACGTGCGCGTTGAAAATACAAGTATATTTTAAATATATTTTCTTGGTTTTACCTTTAAGGGCGACAAAAAAACTGCCGCATTACTGCGGCAGTAATAATATGCTGATCACACGTTGCCCTGACGGTCCGCAAGGATCTTCATGATCTGAGCGAATTCGTCTTCGGAGATTCCCTTGTCTTCTTCGGCGGTTTTTTCCGGTTCCTCTTTCTTCTGTGCCGGCTGCGTGACCGCGGACTGAGGCGGTGTTTCGATCTTTGACTGGGTCACGGACGGTTTGATCGGGCTTTTGATCGATCCGTCGAAACCGGTGGCGATGACGATTATCTTCATCTCGTCTTCGAGATCGTTATCGAACGCCGCGCCCCATATAACGTTCGCGTCGGCGTGGGTCTCGTTCGCAATAAGGGTCGAAGCCGTATATACGTCGTCAAGTCCGATATCCGGCGATGCGGTGATATTTATGATTATTCCGCGAGCGCCCGTGATGGAGGTCTCGAGCAGCGGGCTGGATATCGCGGCTCTTGCCGCCATTTCGGCTTTGTCTTTGCCTTTTGCGGCGCCTACGCCCATGTGAGCGAAGCCCGCGTCGGACATAACGGCGCTTATATCCGCAAAGTCAAGGTTGATGATACCGGTTCCGTTCACGAGCTCAACAATGCTCGATACGCCGCGGCGAAGCACGTCGTCGGCGATCTCGAAAGCGTTTGCAAGCGTGATGCGGGTATCGGATACCTGTTTGAGTCTTTCGTTCGGTATGATGATGAGCGAGTCGACGGATTCGGCAAGTTTAGCTATACCGGCTTCAGCCTGCTCCATTCTTCTTCTGCCTTCGAAAGCGAACGGTTTCGTAACAATACCGACGGTAAGTATATCGAGATCCTTCGCGATCTTCGCGATGATGGGAGCCGCGCCCGTACCGGTGCCGCCGCCCATACCTGCGGTAACGAATATCATATCTGCGCCTCTTATGGCGTCGGTAAGCTCTTCAATGCTTTCTTCTGCGGCTCTCGCACCGATGTCGGGGTTTGCGCCGGCGCCGTGACCTTTGGTCATTTTTTCACCTATCGGTATTTTCGTCTGCGCCGAAGAGTTGAGAAGGACCACTCTGTCCGTATTTACGGCGATGAATTCCACTCCCGTGATATTTGATGCGATCATACGGTTAACGGCGTTGTTGCCGCCGCCGCCTACGCCTATAACTTTGATTTTTACCAGATTGTCGATTCCGGTATCGAGATCGTATGCCATTTTACTTCCTCCTGAAACGGTTTATAAAAATTCAAATGATAAGTTACTTACTATATCATAATATGATTTTTCGGATTTTGCAATAGGTTTTGAAAATTTTTTTCGTTTTTTTTCAATTTTTTAACTTATTATGCTTCGTTTCTTATTATTCGATCTCATTTAAGGGACGGAAAGAGCCGTTTTCGAGGCCGGTGGCGTAGATCACTCCGCGATCCGTGTCCTTCAGCGCCGCGATATACGCTTCCGCGAGCGTCAATTTGGCGTCCGCGTTCTCCGCGTCGCCTATTTCTATGATGAATCTGTCTTCGTATTTCAGCCTGATATTGAATTTTTCGCTCATATCCACGCGGACTATATGCTCCGATATCTTGTGAGAACGTACGGTATTGAGCAGATCTTTCAAATAATTGTATGTGGTATCACGGTCGAATACGATGAATTCGCCGACGACCGCGCTGACTACTCCGCCGCTTCTCAGCTCTACCGTTCCATTCGGAACGGAGCTGTTCTGCGAGGTCACGCGGAGTTCGTCCGTAACGGTAAAATAGTCGCTTCCGAGCTCAATATAGTACAGCTCTTCGCTGTCGGTCACCTCGATCTGAAGCTTGTCCGGCAGTATCTTCTTTACCGTCACAAGATCGAGCGACGGGTATGCGGAACGTATCGAAGAAATTATTTTTCCTTTTGAGGTCAGAAGCAGATTTGAGTTTTTTCCGATCCCCGCCGCGGCCGCAAGCTGTTCGGAGGTATACTTGTCCGACCCCGACGCCGAGACCTCTTTTATTCTGAATATGAAAAAGCAAGCCGCGGCGATGCTTATGAGAAGAAGCGCCGTAACGGCGCATATCATTACGGTCTTTTTGAACGCTTTTCTGCTCTCCGACTGCCTGATATGGCTCATTATACGGTCGTGCTTTTCTCTCTGCTCGTCTTCTTCCGGCTTTATCTGCCTGTTGTCGGCGGGTCTTTTGACCTTGCCGTCTTCAAAACTGAAGCCCTCGTTTTTCTTACCGTTCATTTTTTCCTGTTTTCAACGAGCTTCATAAGCTCCTCGTATATCCTCTCGTTTGCGTCGTCAGACGCGAATTTTCTGACGTTTTCACAAATCGACGCTCTGTATTCTCTGTCGTTAAGGATCTTTTCGGACGCCTCGTACAGGGTGTCTGCATTGAAATCCGCGTCGCGTATGAGCATCGCGGCTCCGGCGTCGGCGAGCACTTTGGCGTTTTTATACTGCTGGTCGTCCGTCACGTTCGGCGACGGTACGAATATCGCGGCTCTGCCGGCGGAAGCTATTTCCGACGTGGTCATCGCGCCGGATCTGCAGACTATCACGTCCGCCGCCGCCTGGCGCACCGGCATATCGTATATATAGTCGAGCAATTCAAGGTTCGGCAGATCGACTCCGAGTTCGGAGTACGTTTTTTTGACTTCCTCGTAATTTGAGGCGCCCGCGGCGTGAGTGACTACCGTATCGGGTTTGTCTTTCAGGTATTTCGCGGCGTATTCGGCGGCGGCTTTGTTTATCGTCCCGGCGCCGAGTGATCCTCCGTAAATCAGTATGCTGTGACGGTATTTGTGAGCGAAGCCGAGCTGTTCTCTCGCCTGCTCGTAAGTTATATCGCCGTGTTTTTTGTTCGAAGGGTTGCCGACTCTGATTATTTTATTTCTGTATTTGGGCTTGATATTATTTTCAGCCGCCTCGAAATTCGTAAAAACGATATCGATATGAGGGGCAAGCATCCTTACTGCGAGTCCCGGTACGGCGTTTGATTCGTGTACCGCCGACGGTATGCCCATCGCCGCCGCGGCGCGGCAGAGCGGGTAGCATACGTAACCGCCCGTACCCACGACGAGATCGGGTTTCAGCTTTTTGAGGAGTCTTGCGGCGTGATCGAGGCTCGTAACGGTCAAAAACGCCGTTTTTATGTTTTCAAGCGAAAGCGAACGGCGGAGCCCCTGAATATTTATGTAATGGAGTTTATAACCGGCTTTTTTTACGAGACGGTTTTCCATTCCCTTTTCCGTGCCCACGAATTCTATTTCGCAGTCGGGCTGTTTCGATCTGATATAATCCGCTATGGCGAGCGCGGGGTTTATATGACCGCCCGTGCCGCCGCCTGTGAGTAATACTTTCATATCATACCTTCTTTTGTCTTGAATAACGTGATATAGAGATAAGCACTCCGCATTCCGCGAGAAGTATAACGAGCGCGGTGCCGCCGTAGCTTATGAACGGCAGAGATATGCCGGTCGGCGGAAAAAGTCCCGTCACGACGAAAATATTCAAAAGCGTCTGTACGCATATCTTGCAGGTTATTCCCGCGGCGGTGAGCCTTGAAAAGCTGTCCGGAGCTTTTGCCGCGACGACGAAGCCGCGCCAGGCGAAAACCGCGAACAGAACTATCAGAAGCACCGCTCCGATAAAACCGAATTCCTCGCAGACTATCGCGAATATGTAATCGTTCTGCGGTTCGGGCAGATACAGGTGCTTGAGAGTCGAATTAGTGTAGCCTACGCCGAAAAGTCCGCCCGAGCCGATCGCGTTGAAGCCCTGAATGATCTGCCAGCCGGAGCCGAGCTCGTCGGCGTACGGATCGAGCCACGCCGTTATACGGTCGCTGGTATAGCCGGTAAGCGTTGCGAAAAGCCACGCCGCGAGACCTCCGCCGCCGAGTATGCCGAGCAGCCACGGCAAAGAAATGCGTCCCCACAGCATAACGAGCCAGCCGACCACAAAAAGGATTATCGTACCGGAAAGATGCTTTTCGAGAAGAGTTATGGCGCAGACCGAGCCGAGTATCGCAAACGGTATCACGACTTCCCTTACAAAGATCGGAAAACGTTCCGAGAGCTTTCTTTTCATAAAGCTCTTGTTTTTCACCGCTTTCGTTTTCTCGTCGAAATCACGGTACGCGTGAACGTATTTGGATATGTACCACGCAAGCATCATCACGAGCGCGAGCTTCATTATCTCGGTAGGCTGAAAGCTGAAAAGTCCGAGCCCTATCCACCTTTTGGCGCCGTTATGCGTTTCGCCTATTATCGGCACCGACGCGAGCATCAGAAACGATACGGCGAAAAAAGCGGGCGTCGCTTTTCCGAAATACTTCTTGTAATCTATCATACCCGCGACTATCATCACGACTATTCCGACCGCGGCGAACGCAAGCTGCCGTATAAGGTAGTAATAGCTGTTCTGATGATCGTGTTCGGCGAGCGGAAAGCTTGCCGAATACACCATCGCAAGTCCGAAGCCGACGAGCATCAAAATGCTGACTATCAGCGGTATGTCGGGCGAGCCTTTTACTCTTACGGTGTTTCTTTCTTTTCTTATTGTTTTTTTCTCCGGTAAAACGACGCCGGTCTCCGGATTACCTTCCGGCTGTTCTATCGGTTCAACGTTTTGATCGTTCATAAATTACTCCGTTCAGACGGCGAAATAAGATAAAATGCAGAATAACGACGTTATGACCGACGCGACCGTGACGATCTTTATCTCCGACCAGCCGCACATTTCAAAGTGATGATGGATGGGCGCCATTTTGAAAATACGCTTTCCCGTCAGCTTGAAGGACGCGACCTGAAGTATGACAGAGAGCGTCTCTACGATATATATCAAGCCGAACAGTATCACGGCAAGCGGCGAGCCGAGCATGAACGCTCCGCCGATCACGATGCCGCCGAGGAAAAGCGAACCCGTATCGCCCATGAATATCT
>CACYEW010000307.1 GCA_902773455.1 uncultured Ruminococcus sp. | reverse complement strand
CGGTCACGGGGGAGGACGGGAGCGCGGCGCTCGAATACGCTCAGTCGGTCGCGGAAAGGCTCGGCGACCGCGAAACGGACGAAAAACTTCGCCTGCCCGCTCCGTTCGGCGGCGGAATAAAGCGCGTCGAAGAGAGCGAACAGGTCAATCAGAGCGTGCTCTGCATCGGCTGCGATACCGGAACGGAGCCTTTCGGCAAAGATTCGCAGATCTACGCCGTGTACGACGAGATATTCGGTCACAGCGCGACGAGCAGACTTTTCAAAAACGTCAGAGAGAAACTGTCGCTCTGCTATTACTGCGGCACCACGTCTTACGCAGGTCTGCGCAAGACCGTCATACGCGCGGAACTCGACGCAAAAAACAGAGACAGAGCCGAGGAGGAGATATTCAGACAGCTTGAGCTTATGAAAACGGAGCTTTCCGAAGACGAGCTCGGCGACGGCAAGCGGTCGCTTTGTTCGCTCTGCCTGTCGGGCACCGATTCGCTTTCGTTTACCGCCTCATGGTATCTTTCCCGCGCGCTTTCGGGCGCGGAAACGATCTCGCCGCTCGAATATATCGAACGGATAAAGTCGGTCACGCGGGAGCAAATATTCGCCGCCGCCGAAAAAGTACGGCCCGATACCGTGTATTTCATGAAAGGAGCCGCTTCGGATGATATTTGATCTGCAAAAAATAAGCAACGAAAAGATCGGCGAATATTATTATAAATTCCGCCACGAAAGCGGGCTGACCGTTTTGTTCGCTCCGAACTCGTATACGGCTTCGTTTGCGGTGATAGCGGCGAAATACGGCAGTATAGACACGACGTTCGACACGTGCCGCAAAAGGTATATCACGCCCGAGGGAACGGCTCACTTTCTCGAGCATAAACTCTTTGAGACGGAGGACGGCGGCGACGCTTTCGATCTTTTTGCAAAGACGGGCGCGTGGTCGAACGCATATACCGGCTTTACCTCGACCGCGTATCTTTTCTCCGCCTCGTACGAATTTTACAAATCTCTTGAAATACTGCTCGATTTCGTTTACCATCCGCATTTTACGGAGGCATCGGTCGAGAAAGAACGCGGTATAATAGCCGAAGAGCTCGCCTCCTACGAGGATTCGCCCGGGAACCGCTGTTATTTCGAGCTTTTGAGGTGTTTATACAAAGATCATCCGGTGCGCAACGATATCGGCGGTACCGCCGAGACGATAAAGCGCGTTACGCCGGAATTACTGTATCTCGTACACGGCGCGTTTTACACGCCGGATAATATGGTGCTTTCGATATCCGGCGATCTTGATCTCGGTAAGATCGTTTCGACGCTCGATAAATGCTTGCCGCCGCCGAAAAAGCTGTCCGAACGCGTATACGCGAAATATCCGCGCGAAATTCCCGGGGCGTATAAAAAGCAGTCGGTCCTGAAAATGCAGACGTCCGCTCCGCTTTTCGCGTTCGGGGCAAAGGATCCGCACGTGCCGGACGATCCGCTGCAGCGTTACAAAAGAGGTCTCGCCCTCTCCGTGATCGCCGATATGTATTTCGGTCAGAGCTCCGAGTTTTACACGGGACTGTACGAAGAAGGACTTCTGAACGGCGACGTTTCGGCGGAATATTCGTATTCGGAATCATACGGTCATTTCGTTCTGAGCGGCGAGAGCAAAAAGCCGTTCACGGTCAGGTCCCGCATTAAAAAGCAGATAGAGAAAATAAGAAAAGAAAAAATAAACGAAGCCGATTTCGAACTTTGCAAAAAGATCTTTTACTCCGGCTTCATCGGTTCGCTTCAGAACAGCCAGTCATACGCGTACGAAATGCTTTACGCTTACCTTGACGGTCACGGGCTTCTTTCGTATCCTGAAGACATAAAGGAGCTTTCGGCTGAATACGCGTACGGAGTATTCTGCGAGGTTTTCAACGACGGGCAGTATTCGTTCTCGCTCGTTAATCCCATAGATTAAGAAAGGAATCTGACGATGTATCACGTAGTATTCAAAATTTTCGAAAAGCTGAACGACGGCTCTGACGTTGCGTTCGAGTTTTCGCCGACCGCCTTCACGGTCTTCGGCAAAGACATAGTATGGTACGCCATACTCATAACGTTAGGCATGGTCTTATCGGCTCTGTACGCTTTCAACCGCGGCAGAAAGCTCGGCATAAAGACCGACTATATGTACGATTACGCCATATTCACGATAATTTTAGGCGTTATCGGCGCGAGACTTTATTACGTACTTACCTCGCTTGACAAATACACGAAATTCTCGCAGGTCTTCGAGATATGGAACGGCGGTCTCGGCATCTACGGCGGCATCATCGGCGGCGCGATAGCGATCGTTATCGTATCGCTTTTCAGAAAGATCAATATCCTGACCGCTTTGGACGCGATAGCGCCGTCGGTAATGATCGGACAGGCGATCGGCAGATGGGGCAACTACTTCAACCAGGAAGCGTTCGGATGCAATACCGACCTGCCGTGGGGCATGAAATCCTGGGTCATCGAGCAGAACAAGGGCTTCAATCTCGAAGGAACGGTAGAATATCTCAAAAGCGCTCAGCAGTCCCTTGCAGATCAGGGTATGACGGTCGATCCGAACGGCTACGTTCACCCGACGTTTTTATACGAATCGCTGTGGAACGTGATCGGCTTCATTATCATCCACTTTATGTATAAGAAAAGAAAATTCAAAGGTCAGATGTTCCTTATGT
>CACYEW010000306.1 GCA_902773455.1 uncultured Ruminococcus sp. | reverse complement strand
GTGAACACTCCGTCGAGATGGGGCACTCAGGCTCCGTTCTCCAACATCACTCTCGACTGGCCCGTTCCGAACGACCTTGCGGAGCTTCCCGCGATCGTCGGCGGCAAAGAGCAGGATTTCAAATATAAAGACTGCAAAAAAGAGATGGATATGATCAACAAAGCCTTCATCGAGATAATGATCGAAGGCGACGCGAACGGCAGAGGCTTCCAGTATCCTATCCCCACTTATTCGATCACGAGAGATTTCGACTGGTCCGATACCGAAAACAACAGACTCCTGTTCGAAATGACTTCGAAATACGGTACCCCGTACTTTTCAAACTATATAAACAGCGATATGGAGCCGTCCGATATACGCAGTATGTGCTGCAGGCTCCGTCTCGATCTGCGCGAGCTCCGCAAAAAGACGGGCGGTTACTTCGGATCGGGCGAAAGCACCGGTTCCGTCGGCGTCGTTACGATCAATATGCCGCGTATAGGCTACCTTGCCGAGAACAAAGAAGACTTCTTCGTACGACTCGACAAGCTTATGGATATCGCCGCGAGATCGCTCGATACCAAACGCAGAATAATCACGAAGCTGCTTGACGAAGGTCTGTACCCGTATACGAAACGTTATCTCGGCACCTTCAAGAACCATTTCTCGACGATCGGTCTCGTCGGTATGAACGAAGCCTGCCTCAACGCGAAGTGGATAAGAGCCGATATGACTCATCCCGAAGCGCAGGAATTCACGAAAGAGGTCCTCAACCATATGAGAGAGCGCCTCTCCGATTATCAGGAAAAATACGGCGATCTCTTCAACCTCGAAGCGACTCCCGCCGAATCCACGTCCTACCGTCTCGCAAAGCACGACGTCAAGCGTTATCCCGACATCATCACGGCGTCGGAAAAAGGCAAGACTCCGTATTACACGAACAGCTCCCATCTGCCGGTCGGTTTTACCGCCGACGTGTTCGAAGCGCTCGACGTTCAGGATGAGCTTCAGACGCTTTATACGTCCGGCACCGTGTTCCACGCCTTCCTCGGCGAACGTCTGCCCGACTGGAAAGCCGCGGCGAACCTCGTTCGTAAGATCGCCGAAAACTACAAGCTCCCGTATTACACTCTGTCTCCGACGTATTCTATCTGTAAGAATCACGGCTATCTCGCCGGCGAAGTATACGAATGCCCGCACTGCCACGAAAAGACCGAGGTATACAGCCGCATAACCGGCTACTACCGCCCGGTACAGAACTGGAACGAAGGCAAAGCCGAAGAATTCAGAGAAAGAAAAGTATACGACATAGAGACGTCCCGTCTTCAGAGACCGAAATTCACGGCTGAAGCGCCCGTTTGCGAACCCGTAAAGGAAGAAGTCAAAGAAGAAGCGCCGAAGGGCGTTATCCTCTTCGCGAGCAAGACCTGCCCGAACTGCAAAGCCGCGGCGATGCTGCTCGACAAAGCCGGCATAGCCTACGAAAAGATCTACGCCGAAGACGCGCCCGAGATGACTGCCGAATACGGCGTAAAGCAGGCGCCCACGCTCGTAGTGCCGAACGGAGATCAGACCGATAAATACGTGAATCTCTCGAATATCCGCAAATTCATCGGAGTTTGAAAAGCTTAAAACTTAATAAAGACAGCCTCCTTAACGGGAGGTTGTCTTTGAATAAGAAAGGATATGTAAAATGTACGATATTATCATAGTCGGCGGAGGTCCCGCCGGACTTACCGCGGCGATATACGCGGGCCGCGCGAATAAAAGCGTGCTTATAATAGAAAAAGACGGTTTCGGCGGTCAGATGACGCATTCGCCGAAGATAGAGAACTACCCCGGTTTCAAAGAGATATCGGGCAACGAGCTCGCCGATCTCATGCTCGAACAGGCGCTTGCGCTCGGCGCCGATATCGAGATAGACGAGGTCACCTCGATTTCCGGCGGAAAGATAAAGAAAGTCAAAACCGAGCTTTCCGAATACGAGGGCAGAGCGGTGATAATCGCCGCCGGAGTAAAGCACAGAACTCTCGGCGCGCCCGGTGAAGAGGAGCATATAGGCAACGGCATTTCCTTCTGCGCGGTATGCGACGGCGCGTTTTACGCAGGCAAGGACGTCGCAGTTATCGGCGGCGGCAATTCCGCCATGCAGGAGGCGATAATGCTCTCCGAACTTTGCGGCAGCATAACGATGATACAGGATATGCCCTATCTGACGGGCGAAGCGGCGCTCGCTTCGATAATAGAAAGCAAGCCGAATATCAAGGTGCTGACCGGATCGAAGGTGATATCTTTCGAAGGCGGCGACGAAGGACTCACGGGCGTTAAGATATTGCAGAACGGTACGGAGAAGACCGTGCCGTGCGGCGGCTGCTTCATCGCGATAGGTCTTATCCCGTCAAACGAAGCGGCGGCAGACGTCGCGGAGCTTGACAAATACGGATATATAGTAAGCGACGAAAAGTGCCTCACAAAGAGCGAAGGCGTATTCGCCGCGGGCGACTGCCGCACGAAATCCGTAAGGCAGATCACCACAGCCGCATCGGACGGCGCGACCGCCGCGCTCGCCGCTTGCAGATATATCGAGGGCAGATGAAAAAGATCGCCGTCATACGTACGGATATCAAGGATAAATTCGGTCTGCCGCGGCAGAGCGGAATCGTCAAAGAACTCAAGGGCAGAATAGTTTTCGAGCCGGAATACAGACGTATCGAAGCCGTCAGAGGACTCGAAGGCTTTTCGCATATCTGGCTTTTATGGGAGTTTGAAGGATTCGGCAACGGCGCTTTTTCGCCGACCGTCAGACCGCCGAAGCTCGGCGGAAATAAACGCGTCGGCGTTTTCGCCACACGTTCGCCGAACCGTCCGAACCCGATAGGGCTTTCGGCGGTAAAGATCGAAGATATCGATCTGAATTGCGCGGACGCTCCGGTCATAACCGTTTCCGGCGTCGATATGAAGGACGGTACGGCGATAATCGATATCAAACCGTATCTGCCGTCCGACTGCATACCCGAAGCAAAGGGCGGCTTTGCCGCCGGGATCGGGGACAGCCCGCTCGAGACCGTACTTTCGGACGGGATAAAAGACCAGCTTACGGAAGAAGAACTGGCGGTCGTCAAAAAACTCATCGCAGGGGATCCGAGACCGGGTTATGCCGACGATCCGGACAGAGTTTACGGGATGAAATATAAAAACCGCGATATCAGATTCAAAATATCCGGCAAAGTCGCGTTCATAACCGAGATAATATGAAAGAATACTTTTACGGCAGATATTACAAATGCCAGACAGATACCGACACGGTCGCGTTCATAGCTTCATACAGTAAAAGCAAGGATAAAAGATCGGCGTCAGTACAGATCATAACGAAAGACGGAGCGTATAACGCCGACTTTCCGTTTGAGGATTTTTCAGAATCAAAAGACTGCATAACGATCGGACGCAGCCGTTTTTCGGATAAAGGCGTCAAAGTCGATATCGAAAGAGAGGGCTTGAACATCAAAGCCGATATCGCGTTCGGCAAAAACACGCCGGTAAAATACGATATAATGGGACCTTTTCGCTTCGTGCCTTTTATGGAGTGCCGCCATTCGGTTTACAATATGCTGCACACGGTGAGCGGCAAAGCTGCGATCAACGGCAAAGAAACGTGCTTTGACGGCGGCAAAGGTTATACGGAGGGCGACAGAGGCCGTTCGTTCCCGCGGGTCTACGCGTGGACTCACGCGTTCATAGAAAACGGCTCTCTTATGCTGAGCGTCGCGGAAATACCGATAGGTAAGATCCGTTTTACCGGTATTATCGGCGTCGTTTACATCGACGGCAAGGAATACCGGATAGCAACGTATAAGGGCGCGAAAGCGGAGAAGATAAAAGACGGCGAGATCGTAATAAAGCAAAAGAATATGAGACTTACGGCAAAGCTGACCGAAAAGCGTCATTACGAGCTTAACGCTCCGTCAAACGGAGAAATGACGAGGCTTATAAGGGAAAGCGCGGAATGCGGCGCGTATTACAAGTTAGAAATAAACGGAAAAACGCTTTTTGAGACGAATACGGAAAAAGCGTCGTTTGAATACGAGCTTTAAGGCGGGAAAATGATAAGAAAGTTTATATTCCATACGTTGAACTCGCTCGACAGGCTTGATAAAAAACTCAACGAAGCGGACGAAAACGGTTGGGCTTTGGCATACGTGAAATTCAGATTTTTCTTTTTCTTTGAAAAGAAAAAGCCTTCTCAGAAGCCGAAAGAATACTTCTGCTCATTTGATGCTCCGAAAAACAACAGACTGTTTCCCGTTTCATATGAATTAAGAAAGCATAGGGCGTCCGAACTGATTTCAAAGTATTCGCTGCTTGAAGTATCAGTATTCAATAAAGGCTCCGTCGATACCGCTGAATTTGAAAAGCAGAGAGATCTCAATGCGAAAATCATATATTTTGATCTTACGTTGTTTTTGTTATGCGTCACCGCGGCGTTATCTGCCGTCGTGATATATACCGCGATAAGCGGCGGAAACGGTCTGATAGGCTTGACCGTACTTTCCGTGATTTTCACAGTGATGACCGCGGATATTACAAGAAAGTGGATCGCGGCGAAAAAGAAGGTAAAAGAAAAAGCGCCGGTCAAGAAATCGCATACAAAATAAAACTGTTAAAACCTTTATCGAGAAGTTTTAACAGTTTTTTATATCGAAAGTATCTTTTTTATCGCTTTGTCGGAGGCGTCCGGCAATAGTTCCTTTAAGTGATCGAAGACGAGTTCGTAAGACTCTTTCGGTTTTCTTTTATATACGTTATCCCGAAAAGACAGACCGAAAAATATTTCCGGCGTCGAATATTCGCCCACGCCCCAGCCGTAAGGCTTGCCGTTTTTATCCTTATCGTACACGAAATCGCTGATCAGCGCGTAACACTGCGCCTGAAGCTTCGTTATGAGCGTTTCAAATCCCGTTTTGCCGCCTTTGCCGTAGCATCCGTCGGCACGGAGTTTACGCGATAAAACGGGCGCGCTTTTGTCGAGCAGATCGTACAGATCCTTTTCACGGTAAGAAGCGAGACCGTCGTCGAAACGGGCGTCGAAATCGTAACCGTCGCGGCGGTAGTTTGCAAAATCGGTGAACAGATCGGCTCTGATGAAAACGGCTTTGTTTTCGAAAAACTTACCGTAAGCGCAGCCGGTCTCGCGTATGACGGGGCCCTTCCATTCCCATACGCCCGGCTCGTCCGTGAACCACGCCCTCGGATGGACGTGTTCGGCGACGGAAAAACCGGGAATCGAGTTTTTGAAAAGCGGCACGAAGCCGTAAGTCATAACGGCGTCGGTCAGGTCTTTTTTATTCTCTATGTAAATATCGAATTTACCCGTAAGATCACCCGCTTACTTTCTCAACCCGGCGACGAAAGCCTCGATACGCTCGACCGCCGCCGCGATGTGCTTAACAGAATACGCGTAAGAAATACGCGCGAATCCTTCGCCGCATTCGCCGAATGCGCTGCCGGGAACTATCGCCACCTTGCCCTCGTCGAGCAGTTTTTCGCAGAATTCGTCGGAGGTCATACCGAAGCCCGAAACGTCGGGGAACACGTAAAACGCGCCTTTCGGCTCGAAGCAGGGAAGACCTATGCGGTTCAGCTCTTCAACGATGAATTTCCTTCTTCTGTCGTACTCGGCTTTCATCATCTCTATATCGGAGTCGCCGTTTTTGAGCGCCTCGACAGCCGCGAACTGACTCGTGACCGGAGCGCACATTATGGCGAACTGATGTATTTTGAGCATCTGTTTCGTGATTTCAGCCGGCGCGCAGACGAAGCCGAGGCGCCACCCCGTCATCGAATACGCCTTGGAAAATCCGTTTACGACGATACAGCGTTCTTTCATATCCGGAAGAGTCGCTATCGAAACGTGTTTCGATCCGTAGGTAAGCTCCGAATATATCTCGTCCGAGAGTACGGCGATATTCGTATCTTTCAAAACGTCCGCGATCTTTTCAAGCTCGTTTTTATCCATTACGGCGCCCGTGGGATTGTTCGGGAAGGGAAGAACGAGCAGCTTCGTTTTATCGCTTATCTTCGCTTTGAGATCCTTTGCGGTCAGCTTGAAATTGTCTTCCGCTTTTGTCTCGATTATAACAGGCACGCCGCCGCAGAGCCGCGTTATCGGCTCGTAGCAGACGAAAGACGGCTGAGGTATTATAACCTCGTCGCCCGGCGTAACGAGCGCCCTTATCGCCAGATCTATCGCCTCGCTGCCGCCGACGGTGACGATCACCTCGGTCTCGGGCTTATAGTGAAGACCGAATCTGCGCGAGAGATATTCCGATATCTCGTTACGCAAAGCGAGCGTACCGGCGTTCGACGTGTAGTACGTATAACCCTTTTCAAGCGATATTATACCCGTTTCACGCACGTGCCACGGCGTGGGGAAATCGGGCTGACCCACGGTCAGCGATATAACGTCGTCTCTGCCGTTCAACAGATCGAAGAATTTGCGTATGCCGGACGGTTTTATTTCCGTTACGACCTCCGACAAAAGCTTACCGTAATCCATCAAAGACACTCACCTCTCAGATCGACGTCGCCGCGCTTGTAAATAAGCCCTTTGTCTTTATATTTGCGCAGAACGAAATGCGTGGCGGTCGATACCACGCTGTCCATCGGGGCGAGTTTTTCCGCGACGAAAAGCGCGACCTCCTTCAGCGTTTTGCCTTCGATCAGCACGCAGAGATCAAAACCGCCCGACATAAGATAAAGGCTCTGTACCTCGGGATAATTATATATGCGTTCCGCGACGCGGTCGAAACCGATATCGCGCTGAGGCGTTATTTTCAGTTCTATAAGAGCGGTAACGTATTCACGGTCGGTCTTATCCCAGTCGATCAGGGTGTTGTAACCGACTATCGTACCGTCTTTTTCGTATTTTTCTATTTCTTTTTTGATATCGCCGACCTCTTTTGAGAGCATTGCGGCGAGCATTTCGGGAGTTAATCTCGAATCCTTTTCGAGAAGCTTCAATAATTCATTCATGACTTGATCCTTTCATAAATTAAATACTTGAAAAATTCATAATATCGGTGTAAAATAATTGCGTTATTTGCAAAAACGGGGGATATTATGATAAAGGCTGTTTTGTTCGATATGGACGGCGTTTTAGTCGATTCCGAAGAGATCACGTATCAGGCGGCGGCGCAGATGTTCAAACTGCGCGGCGTTACGGTATGCAAAGAAGATTTCGCTCCGTATATAGGCGCGGGAGACGTCGCATATCTCGGCGGCGCCGCGGAAGCGCACGGATTAAAATACGACCGGCAAATGTCCGTCGTCACCTACGAAATATACGACAAGCTCGCCGAAAAGCACAACATAGCGTATGAAAACACGTATAAAACCGTCGAGACGCTGAAAGATATGGGCGTGATGAGAGCCGTCTGCACGAGCGCCGACAAGGTCAAAATGGAGATCAATCTCCGCGTGACCGGTTTGTCTTCCATGTTCGACGCGCTGATAAACGGCAGGGACATCAAGCGCAACAAACCCGCGCCGGATATATACCTTAAAGGAGCGGAGGTCCTCGGCGTCGAACCGGGTCAATGCCTTGTGATCGAAGACGCAAAAAACGGGATCCTTGCCGCAAAAGCCGCCATGATGCACCAGTGCGCCGTGACCACCACTTTTACCGAAGAAGAACTGAAAAGCACGGTCAGACCGGAGTTTATAGTATCGGATATTTATGAAATTGCCGAACTTATCCGTAATTATAACACAAAAGGCGAATAAAATCAATATTTTAAGTAAAAAACGAAAAATTTTTTAATTTGAAAAATAAGTATTGACAAACGCGAAATTTTGTGATATAATCACCAAGATGCGTGAAAAAGCGCATATGCAGGGCAGTCCGCTGCAGCTGTGCATGAATGTCCGAATGATCTTATACAGGAGGCAGCCGAAATGGATTTGATCAAGGCTCTTACCGAAGAACAGCTCAAGAAGGAAATCCCGCAGGTCAAAGTCGGTGATACCGTTCGCGTTCATAACAGAATAGTCGAAGGCAGCAAATCGAGAATACAGATCTACGAGGGCACCGTTATCGCAAAGCGCGGCAGCGGCATTTCCGAAACGTTCACAGTCAGAAGAATTTCTTACGGCGTAGGCGTCGAAAAGACGTTCCCGATCCATTCTCCCAACGTTGAGAAGGTCGAAACTATCCGCCACGGTAAAGTCAGACGTGCAAAGCTCTACTATCTGCGCGACAGAGTGGGCAAAGCCGCCAAGACGAAAGAAGATATCTGATAAAAGATACCGCACCGGTCAACCGGTGCGGTTTTCTTTTTTATTTGTCGGCGTTCATGTGTTTTTGCACGGTTTTGAGAAGAAATCCGGCGGCCTTCGGAGAACCGGCGATATATGAACCGGGGCGGCTGAAATCTATCGGCGCGCCTTCCCAGGTCATATTTACGCCGCCGCATTCTTCAAGAATGAGCGAACCCGCGGCGCAGTCCCACGGCTTGAGGCTTTTCTCAAAATAACCGTTCAGCTTACCCGCCGCTATATAGCAAAGCGTCAGAGCGGAGGAGCATACGCGGCGAAGATCGAGGCATTTCGTGAATACTTCTTTTGCGATATCGAAATTCATATCGGTATTGTTTTTTCTCGAAACGCCGGCTCCGAATTCCACGATGCAGGCTTTAAGGTCGCGGTCGGCGATCTTTTCCATACGTTTCCCGTTATAATACGCGCCCTTGCCGCGTACCGCCGTAAAAAGCTCTTTTGTAAAAGGATTGTAGACCACGCCGAATTTTATGACGTTGTGATCGCATAATCCGAGCGAAACGGAGCTCATGTTATAGCCGTAAAGCAGATTGGTCGTGCCGTCTATCGGATCGAGTATCCAGCGTACCGGCTGTATCTCGCATTCTTCCTCTTCGCTCATAAAGCCGATATCCGGCGTAAGAGCCGCAAGATTCTTTTTAATAAATTCGGAAATGGAAAGATCCACCGCCGTCACGAAATCCGAATCCGTTTTCGACGAAACCTGAGACAAAAGCTCCTTATCCTTCGCGATCTTCCCGGCTTCCTT
>CACYEW010000305.1 GCA_902773455.1 uncultured Ruminococcus sp. | reverse complement strand
TCCGCGCCGTAAGGCGGGCAGACCTCTCGGAAAACAGACTGAATAACGCGCGGCGACGGGAGTTATCCCGCCGCCGTATACTTTTTCTTCGATTTTTTGACGTAAAAATCCCCACAGCGCGGACTTGAAAATTTCAAGCCGGCTCTGCGGGGATCATATCGGTCAGCCGGACCTTACGCTTTGCTTATTATTCGTAAAGCTTGCTCATGTTGCAGAGCTTTCTGTATTTCTCTTTAGCCTGCTTTTCAGCCTGCGCGAAGAGCTCTTCCGCACGTTCGGGGAAGGATCTCGTAAGAGAATTGTATCTCGTCTCGGTCATGATGAAGTCGCGGTAGGAGAGCGTCGGTTCCTTCGAATCGAGGGTGAACGGTTTTTCCGCGTCGGGATTGAAGCGGAAGTTGAACCAGTAACCGGACTGTACGGCGAGCTTCGTCTCTTCCATGGCGGTCGCAAGACCTTTCTTTATACCGTGGTTGATGCAGGGAGCGTAGCCGATGATCAGAGACGGTCCGTGATACGCTTCGGCCTCGGCTATCGCCTTGACGGTCTGTGCGTAATCGGCGCCGAGAGCGACCTGAGCGGTGTAAACGTAACCGTAGGACATCGCGATCTGAGCGAGGTCTTTCTTCTTGGTGCTCTTACCGGAAGCCGCGAACTGAGCGACCGAGCCGGTAGGCGTGGCTTTGGAAGCCTGTCCGCCCGTATTGGAGTAGACCTCGGTATCGAATACGAAGATGTTGATGTCTTCGCCGGAGGCTATCGCGTGGTCGAGACCGCCGAAGCCTATATCGTAAGCCCAGCCGTCGCCGCCGAAGATCCATACGGATTTCTTTTCAAGCATATCGGCGGAAGCTTTGATCTCTTTTGCGGCGGGAGAATCGATGCCTTCGATCGCGGCAAGGAGCTTCTTGCCGGCTTTGCCGGAGAGTTTACCGTCGTTCATGACTTCGAGCCATTCTGCGCCGGCGGCTTTCGCTTCTTCGGTGGAGCAGTCGCAGGCGATGAAGGCTTTGACGGTTTCGGCGAGCTTCGCTCTTCTTTGACGTACGGAGACAGCCATGCCGAGACCGTATTCGGCGTTATCCTCGAACAGGGAGTTTGCCCACGACGGACCCTTGCCCTGCTTATTGGTGGTGTAAGGCGTAGACGGTGCGGAGCCGCCCCAGATCGAAGAACAACCGGTAGCGTTCGCGATCATCATTCTGTCGCCGAACAGCTGTGTGATGAGTTTTGCATACGGAGTTTCGCCGCAGCCGGGGCATGCGCCGGAGAATTCGAGCAGCGGCTGCTTGAACTGGCTGCCCTTCGGAGTTTCGGGCTTGAATTTCGCCGCGACTTCTTCGTTGTCGCAGTATTCGTATGCGAGAGCGAAATCTTTCTGCTGATCTCTCGCTTCATCGATGGGCGTCATCGAGAGAGCCTTCGCGCCCTTCTTGCCCGGGCATACCTGTACGCAGGAGCCGCAGCCGGTGCAGTCGAGGGTGGAGGTGACTATCGCGAATTTATATCCCGGCATAGCCATCATCGGAATGGCGTTTTCGGGAGCGGGTTTGCCTTCGGGTATCGCTATCGGTCTGATAACGGCGTGCGGGCAAACGAGCGAGCAGAAGTTGCACTGTATGCAGTTTTCGGAGTTCCAGGTCGGAACGTCGACCGCGATACCGCGTTTTTCGAAAGCGGCAAGACCCTGCGGGAACGTACCGTCGGCGTCTTTTACGAACGTCGATACGGGCAGATCGTCGCCCTTCTGAGCGTTGACCGGTTCAAGTATGGTCTTTTCGAATCTCGCGAGCTTGGAGGCGCCTTCAAGGTCGTGCTTTTCGGCAGGAGCCGTATCGGCGTTCGCCCATTCCGCGGGAACGGGGATCTCAACGAGGTTCGCTATACCGAGCTCGATGGCGGACTGGTTCATGCGGACGATATCTTCGCCTTTCTTAGCGAAGGATTTTACGACCGCTTCTTTCATGTATTTGACGGCTTCGTCTATCGGAATGATGTTGGCGAGCTTGAAGAACGCAGCCTGAAGCACCATGCTGAAACGGTTGCGCAGACCGAGCTCACGCGCGATCTTAACGCCGTCTACCGTGTAGAATTTCGCGTGTTTCTTTGCGAGGTCGGCTTTTACCTTGCCGGGGAGCCTCTCTTCGAGCTCTTCCGCGGTCCAGCCGGTGTTCAGCAGGAACGTGCCGCCGTCTTTGATATCCTTCGTCATATCGTATTTGCCGAGATACGATACGTTGTGGCAGGCTACGAAGTCAGCCATGGATACGTAGTACGGGCTCTTGATCGGCTTGTCGCCGAAACGGAGATGAGATATCGTGACGCCGCCGGATTTCTTGGAGTCGTATGCGAAATACGCCTGGACCTTCTTGTCGGTGTGGTCGCCGATGATCTTTATGGAGTTCTTGTTCGCGCCTACGGTGCCGTCGGAGCCGATGCCCCAGAATTTGCACGAGATCGTGCCGGCGGGTACCGTGTCGGGATTTTCGCCGCGCGGCAGGGAAAGATGCGTCACGTCGTCGTTGATGGAGAGCGTGAATCTGTCGATCGGAGCCTTTGCGGAGAGGTTTGCGTAAACGGCGACGATGTCGGCGGGCGTCGTATCCTTGCTGCCGAGACCGTATCTGCCGCCGACGATCGTTTCAAGCTGGACCTTTTCATCGGAGAGGGCTTTGACGACGTCGAGGTAAAGCGGTTCGCCTATGGCGCCGGGTTCTTTCGTTCTGTCCATGACGGCGATCTTCTTCACTGTCTTCGGCAGAGCCGCCGCGAGACGTTTTGCCGAGAACGGTCTGTAAAGACGTACTTTGACAAGACCTACCTTTTCGCCGCGGGCGAGCAGATAGTCTATCGTCTCTTCGATCGTATCGCAGACGGAGCCCATCGCGATGATGACCTTTTCGGCGTCGGGAGCGCCGTAGTAGTTGAATATCTTATAGTCGGTGCCGATCTTTTTGTTGACCTTGTCCATATATTCTTCGACTATCTCGGGGATCGCTTCGTAATAGGGGTTCGAAGCCTCTCTTGCCTGGAAGAATATATCCGGGTTCTGAGCGGTGCCGCGGAGAACGGGATGCTCGGGGTTGAGGGCGTTTTTACGGAACGCTTCGACGGCGTCCATATCGACCATTTCTTTCAGATCTTCATAGTCCCACGTTTCGATCTTCTGGATCTCGTGGCTCGTTCTGAAGCCGTCGAAGAAGTGAAGGAACGGGACTCTGCCTTTGATCGTGGAAAGATGCGCCACCGCGCCGAGATCCATGACCTCCTGCACGCTGCCGGAGCAGAGCATAGCGTAACCGGTCTGACGGCACGCCATTACGTCGGAATGGTCGCCGAATATCGAGAGGGCGTGAGAAGCGACTGCTCTTGCGGAAACGTGGATGACGTTCGGCAGAAGTTCGCCCGCGATCTTATACATATTCGGGATCATGAGAAGCAGACCCTGCGAAGCGGTATAAGTGGTAGTGAGAGCGCCCGCCTGAAGAGAGCCGTGCACGGCGCCTGCGGCACCCGCTTCCGACTGCATCTCAACGACTCTGACCTGCTGGCCGAAGATGTTCTTCAAGCCGTTTGCCGACCAGGTGTCGGTGACCTCCGCCATGACGGACGACGGTGTGATGGGATAAATCGCGGCAACCTCGGTAAACGCGTACGATACGTGCGCGGCAGCGTTGTTGCCGTCCATGGTTTTCATTTTTCTTGCCATGTTTGAACCTCCGTGTATTGTTTATTAGGGTGTTATAACCATACTTAATTATAATACCTCGCAGGCGTTTTCGTATACTATATTTTTATGTAATATTTTCGTTAACTTTTCGATTTGCAAAAGCAACGGACAAATACCGCGTTTCGAAACCGTTATTTTTTACAAATCGTTATTATTTTTCTTGTTTCAAGAACATAATGACGAATTATACTATAATCGGAAACCGTTAAGGCTCATTTTTTTCGCTTACGGTTTACATGAACGCAGGAACACGGTAAGTAATTATTACGGGAATAAATGATACGGAGGCGTATATTCGAATGAAAAAAGCATTTTTTGCGGCAGCGCTGCTTTTATGCGTTGTTATGTGTTTATCGTCCTGTATAGGTTTGATCGCAGATCAGACCGCGGTTACGGAGCCCGGAAACAGGGCGGCGGCAGGTACCGGCGCGGAGAATAACGCAACAGACGCCGCCGGAACGGAAGAAAGGACCGCGGGGGTCACGGAAGGCGAAAAAGCCGCGCCGCCGGATTTCGGCTCGGACATTTTTGAAGCGGTAAGCGTGTCAGACGATATCGATATACAACTTAAAGAGGTCTGCCGCGTATACGAAGGCGACGGAGAGGATCACGTAAAATGCAAAAAAGTTCCCGGCGACGACTACTGCCCGTCGAA
The DNA here is from genome assembly GCA_902773455.1 of uncultured Ruminococcus sp. Classification (GTDB taxonomy): domain Bacteria; phylum Bacillota; class Clostridia; order Oscillospirales; family CAG-272; genus UBA1248. The sequence goes on along the minus strand of CACYEW010000305.1, from coordinate 1,194 downwards.
TATAACCTTTTGTGAAAACGGCGATATCATCATCGTCGACTGCCTCGGAGTCAAAGCGGAGAGATATTCCAAAGACGGCAGACACGTCTCGAGCACGGATCTCCGGATAGCCGAACGTCCCGATTCGAAGCTCACGTACGCGGTTTACTCGAAAGGCAGTATTTACGCCGTTTTCGATCAGGAATACATATACAGATTCGATCCGGAAGGGTCACCCGTATTTTTGCGGGACGAGCATACGCCGATGCTTGAAGCGTCGCAGGTCGACGGACGCGTGATCCTGTTCATCGGCAGTACGCCGTTCCGCCTGACGGAAAGCGGTGATATCGAGGAAGAAAACGATTTTAAAAACGCCTCTTGCAAGCAAAATCCGGACGATTACCGGAAAATAACCGAGGTAACGTTTAAAAGAGACGGCAAAAAAGGCGTCTATAAAGTGGATTCATCTTTTTCTGTGAACTTTACAGGTATTGTAAACGATCTGCTCATTTTACAAAAGTACGAAAAGGGCGAATGCTTTTATACCGCGTATGATCACGACGGGACCGTGAAATTCGTTATAAACGAGAAATTTAAGGAGAACGATCTTGCTCCCGAAAAGAATGCGTTTGAATACGGCGGAAAGCTTTATATTCTGACGTGCGGCGCCGAATATACGTCGGTATATGAGATAACGGTGACTGAAAAATAACGAAACGGAACGCGTACGCTTTGGCGTGCGCGTTTTTGTTTTAATTTGACAAAATATCTTGATTATCGGCGATTTCTGTGGTATAATGAATTATATTTTAACGAAAGTCGGTAATTTTTATGCTTTCAACGGTATATACCTGCGGCGCAAGAGGGATCGACGGCTACGTCGTCACGGTGGAATGCAACGCCGCGAACACGCTCCCGTTTTTTGAGATAGTCGGTCTGCCCGACGCCGCGATAAAAGAATCGAAAGAGAGGATCAACGCCGCCGTTTCGAACTCGGGGCTGATGTTCCCGCAGTGCGGTCTTACCATAAATCTCGCGCCCGCCGACAGAAAGAAGGAGGGCTCGTCGTACGATACGGCGATAGCCGCCGCGATACTCGCCGCCTCGGAGATAATAAACCCCGTCGCCGCGCTCGACAAATGCTGTTTCATCGGCGAGCTGGCGCTTTCCGGCGACATACGCGCGGTAAACGGCGTGCTGTGTATGGTCGTCGCC
>CACYEW010000304.1 GCA_902773455.1 uncultured Ruminococcus sp. | reverse complement strand
GCAAGATACTCGGCGTGCTGAAACGGATAAAAAGAAAGGGCAAACAGAAATTTGACGACCTTTTCGACAGCTGCAAAACAAAATCCGATCTCGTAGCCGTCTTCATGGCGGTGCTCGAGCTTCTGAAGGTAAGCCGCATTACCGTGAGCGAACCCGACGAAAACGATGATATTTATATCGATATAAATTCAAATTACGTAAAACCCGAAGGGCAGACCGATCAGATATGACGGTCTGTTGGTGAAAAAAATGGATGACAGAGAAGTTTCGACTGTGGTCGAAGCGATACTTTTCGCGGCGGGCTACCCCGTCGAACGTGAAAAGCTCATCGCGGCGGCAGGCTGTGATGAAGACGCGTTTGAAAGCGCGATCGGCATACTTAACGTGAAATACGGAGACGACAGCGGCGTAAAGCTGCTGTACCTCGACGGCAAATATCAGCTCTGTACGTCTGAAGCGTGTATAGACGCGGTGAGAGAAGCTCTCGGCATACGGCGCGGAGGCAATCTCTCCCGCTCGTCTCTCGAGGTGCTCGCGGTCATCGCGTACAACCAGCCTACGACGAGAATATTCGTCGAACAGGTGCGCGGCGTCGACTGTACTTACACTATCTCTTCGCTTCTGGAAAAGGGACTTATAGAGGTCTGCGGAAGAGTCGACGCTCCCGGGCGTCCGTCGCTTTACAGAACAACGGACGACTTTCTGCGCGTTTTCGGGCTTTCTTCCATCCACGATCTGCCTCCGTTCGAGGTCTTTGACGAAAACGGGCAGGTCACGCTGAAACCGGTATAAAAAATCATGTTGTTTTTATACATTCTCGGCGGCGTTTTGCTTCTTGTCGCTCTGCTCTGCGTCATCCCTGTCGGACTGCGTATCCGGTATAACGAGGATTTTTACTTGTACGCGGTCGTCGGTTTTATAAAAATAAAGCTGATACCGAAGCGCAAAAAGATCAGAATATCGGATTATTCCGAAAAAAAGATGAAAAAAGCGGCTGAAAAGCAGGCAAAAAAACTGAAAAAAAGCGAAAAAAAGAGTTCGTCGGGTGTAAAAAAAGAAGGCAAAGACAACGTACTGACGGCAAGTCTCAAAGATCCTGAACGGAGATTCGATATGATAAGCCGACTGTACGATATCATAACGGTAGTTCTTGACGAATTCGCCGCGAGGCTGAAATTCAAGCTTTTCAAGCTTCACGCCGTTATAGGCTCGCCCGAGCCTTCGACGACGGCGATACTCTACGGCGGCGCGTGCGCCGCGGCGGGCAATCTCGTCAATCTCGTCGGACAGTACACCGATATCGAAAAAAACGGTAAGAATTCGGTTTACGTCGTTCCCGATTTCACATCTCAAAAAACGACCGCGAGCGCCGACGTGGCGGTAACGCTCAGCATCGGCGGAATATTCGTATTTCTGTTCAGAATAAGAAAAACAATAAAAGAAATAATCGCACTTCTGCAGGAGGATAAAACAAATGGCTGAAGACAGAAAATTCAACGACGCATTAAAAACAGCGTTCGATAATCTCAAAGAGATCACCGGCACCGATACGATCATCGGCGAACCGCTGCAGACTCCGAACGGCACGGTTATAATACCCGTGACGAGAGTTTCGGTAGGTTTTGCCACGGGCGGATCAGATTATATCGGCAAGCATTCCAAAGAGACCGACGTTGCTAACAGCTTTTCCGGCGCGGGCGGCGGCGGTATATCCGTGACTCCGGTAGCTTTTCTCGTCATCTCTCCCGAAGGCGACGCGAAAATACTGAACGTCAACAATCCCGCGGACAGCAACGCCGATCTCGGCACGAGCATCGTTTCTCTGCTCAACAAGACTCCGGTCATTGTCGATAAGGTCAAGGCGATATTCAAAAAGGACAAAAAGAAAGAAACGGAAGAGCCGGAACCGGAAGAAATAGATCTTTCCGAAATAATCGAAACAAAAGAAGAAGATAAAACGGAAGAATAATGCTTAATACGGATCTTTCTGCATAAAATGTACCGTTGCGAGGTGATTTTATGAAAAGATCCGTATTATCGGTATTTCTTATTGTTTCGGTATTACTGCCGTTTGCGGCGATCCGGGCGAACGCCGGGGCGGTTTACGTTTCCGCTTCGTCAGCCGCGCTTATCGACGCAGACGACAAAACGGTGCTTTACGGCAAAAACGAAAACGTGAAAATGCAGCCGGCAAGCCTTACGAAAATAATGACGGCGATCGTCGTTATCGAGACTTTCGATATTTCAAAAGAAATCGCCGTACCGGTTCAGGCGGTCGGTATCGAGGGCTCGAGCGCATATCTTTCGGAGGGCGAGATATTCACCTGCGAAGAGCTTTTGTACGCCCTGCTTTTGCAGAGCGCGAACGACGCGGCGGTGACGCTCGCCGTTGCGGTATGCGGATCGGTCGAAGCTTTCGTCTCGAAAATGAACGAAAAAGCAGAAGAGCTTCGACTTTCCGGTACGCATTTCAGCAATCCCCACGGCCTGCCCGATAAGGAGCATTATTCGACTTCGCTCGATATGGCGGCGCTTCTTTCGTACTGTATGGATAACGGCACGTTTGCGAAGATCAGCGGCACGGAGACTTATATAATAAAAGCGGCGAAAGGGCGGAAAGCGAGATCGTTTACAAATCACAACCGTCTGCTGTCCGAGCGCATCGGCGTGACCGGAGGCAAGACCGGTTATACGAGATCGGGCGGCAGATGCCTGTGTACTTACGCCGAACGTAACGGCGTCCGGCTCTGTGCGGTAACGCTGAACGCGCCGGACGACTGGTCGGATCACCGCGCATTATATACATACGGCTTCGGTTCGTACTCTCCCGTCACGCTCGATTCAGCCGGGGTATACGGACTGCACGTCGTCGGCGGAGTTATCGACTCGGTCACGTCGACGGTATACGAAGACCGCACGGTCTATCTTAGAGACGGCGCAAATATAACG
>CACYEW010000303.1 GCA_902773455.1 uncultured Ruminococcus sp. | reverse complement strand
TCTTTCGATATCAGAAAATACTCCTGCTCGGGACCGACGCAGACCTTGACGTATCTTACGTCGTTATTGCCGAAGAGGCGCAGTATGCGTACCGCCTGCCTGCTGAGCGCGTCCATGGAGCGGAGAAGCGGCGTTTTTTTGTCGAGAGCCTCGCCGCCGTAGGAGCAGAACGCCGTCGGTATGCACAGAGTTTTGTCTTTTATGAACGCGTAGGAGGTCGGATCCCACGCCGTATATCCTCTCGCTTCAAAGGTGGCGCGAAGCCCGCCCGACGGAAAAGACGAAGCATCCGGCTCGCCTTTTATGAGCTCTTTGCCCGAGAATTCCATAAGCACGCCGCCGTCCTTGCAGGGCGTGATGAAGCTGTCGTGCTTTTCCGCGGTGATTCCGGTCAGCGGCTGGAACCAGTGGGTATAATGAGTCGCGCCTTTTTCCACCGCCCATTCTTTCATGGCGTCGGCTACCGCGCTCGCCACCGTTATGTCGAGCTGCTCGCCCTCGTCTATCGTCTTTTTAAGGGAACCGTAAACGTCTTCGGAGAGCCGTTCTTTCATAACGCGTTCATCGAAAACGAGCTCGCCGAATATCTCGGTTATTTTTTTCATCCCCCGAACCTCCGTCGATTTTATCCTATAATGCAATTATATTTATAAAACGCTCCCGTGTCAAGATAAAATTCCGAGAAAAACGGGTCGACGTGCAATTTTTTATTGTGCAAAATTGCAAAAAAGCAGCGCAAACGGGCGTTGAAAAAGAAAATTTACCGAAAAAATACATTCCGTACTTGAATATCATTATATTAAGTTTTATCATAAATCTGTATTATTTTTCTTTTTTCAAGCATCTTTAACAACGAAAGGACGTAAGATTATGTCAAACTGTGCTATCGTGGGTATAAACTGGGGCGACGAGGGCAAAGGCAGAATGGTAGATCTGCTGACCGGCAGCTATGATATCGTCGTCAGATATCAGGGCGGCGGAAACGCCGGTCACACCGTCATAAACGAATACGGCAAATTCGCGCTTCATCTTCTTCCGTCGGGAATATTCAGACCGGGAGTTATGAACGTGCTCGGCAACGGAGTCGCGCTCGACGCCGAAAATCTGATCAAAGAGATACAGACCGTCGCCGATCACGGAGTATACGTCACGCCCGACAATCTGCGTATAAGCGAACGGGCCTCGCTGCTTCTGCCGTGGCACAGAGACCTCGACGGACTTGAAGAGGCAAGGCTCGCCGATAAGAAATACGGCTCGACGAAGCAGGGCATAGCTCCGTTTTATTCCGACAAATATCAGAAAAAGACCGTGCTCGCGGGAGAGCTCTTCGACAGGGAGCATCTTTTGAAGCATCTCGCCGATCTGCTCGAATGGAAAAACCTCACGCTGCAAAGAGTCTACGGCGCGGAGCCTTACACCATGGAAACGCTTATGAAATGGGTGGACGAATACGGCGCGAAGATCAAGCCCTTTATATGCGATACCGGCAGACTTCTGCGCGAAGCGCAGAAAAACGGGAAGAACATAATGTTCGAGGCTCAGCTCGGTTCTCTGCGCGACCTTGATTTCGGCATATATCCCTATACGACCTCGTCAAACACAACAGCGGCGTTCGCGCCGATCGGCTCGGGCTTCCCCGGCGCGAAGATCGACGACGTGATAGGCGTCGTAAAGGCTTATTCGACCTGCGTCGGCGAAGGTCCGTTCGTATGCGAATGGTTCGGAGAAGAAGCGGAAAAACTGCGTGAAGCGGGCGGCGAATACGGCGCGAAAACGGGCAGGCCGAGAAGAGTCGGACCGCTTGATACCGTTGCAACGAGATACGGCGTCGAGGTGCAGGCGGCGACCTGCATAGCCCTTACCAAAACGGACGTGCTCAGCTATATGGACAAGATCCCCGTATGCACTCACTATATGATCGACGGCAAGATATCGGACGAATTTCCGTTCCCGTCACGCCTCGACGGCGCAAAGCCGGTGATCGAATATCTCGACGGCTGGAAGACGGATATCTCGTCGTGCAGAACGTGGGAGGAACTGCCGGAGGCGGCGAGAGCCTACGTGGAATTCATAGAAAAAGAAATCGGCTGTCATATCGGCTACGTGTCCGTCGGACCGGAGCGCGACAGTATAATATACAGATGAGAGGTAATTATGAGCAAGGATAAATACGAATCCCCGTTATCGTCGCGTTACGCGTCGGATTATATGCTCGGACTGTTTTCGTCCGATACGAGATATAAAACGTGGAGAAAATTATGGGTCGCGCTCGCCGACGCCGAGAGAAAACTCGGTCTGCCGATAACGGAAGAACAGGTGAACGAGCTTCGCGCCCATACCGACGATATTGATTACGGCGTCGTCGCCGAGAGGGAAAAGAAGGTCCGCCACGACGTTATGGCGCACGTTTACGCCTACGGCAAGGTCGCGCCGTCGGCGGCGGGCATAATACACCTCGGTGCGACGAGCTGCTACGTCACCGACAACGCCGATCTCGTCATTTACCGCGACGCGCTCCGTTATATCAGAAAAGAGCTTGTCACGGTCATAATGAATCTTGCGGAATTCGCCGATAAATACAAGGCGACCCCCACGCTCGGCTATACGCATTATCAGCCCGCGCAGCCGGTAACGGTCGGCAAACGCGCCTGCCTCTGGCTGCAGGATCTCGCGTCGGATCTCGAAGAGCTCGATTTCACCGAAAAACGTATAAAGTTCCTCGGCTGCCGCGGCACGACCGGCACCGAAGCGAGCTTTCTCGATCTTTATGAAGGCGATACCGCAAAGATCGATAAAATGAATGAAATGATCGCCGCCGATTTCGGCTTCGATACGCGGTTCGACGTCTGCGGTCAGACTTATCCGAGAAAAACGGATTCGGCGATACTGAACTGCCTTTCCGCAATAGCCCAGAGCGCGTACAGGCTCGCGAACGACGTACGCCTCTTACAGCACGACAGACAGATAGAAGAGCCGTTCGAATCAGGACAGATAGGTTCGTCCGCGATGGCGTATAAACGCAACCCGATGAGATGCGAAAGAGTCTGCTCGCTTGCAAGATATCTCATGGCTGACGCGGCGAACGCCGCGATGACCGCGTCCGTACAATGGCTCGAACGCACGCTCGACGATTCGGCGAACAGAAGGATATCTCTGCCCGAGGGCTTTTTATGCGCAGACGCGATACTCCGCATACTTATAAACGTAACGGACGGACTCGTTGTCAACGAGAAGATACTGCAGAGAACGCTCGAAGAATATATGCCGTTCATCGCTACCGAAAACCTGCTTATGGAGGCGGTCAAACGCGGCGGCGACAGGCAGGAGCTTCACGAGATCATAAGAGAATGCTCGATGGAAGCCACCGCCGAAATGAAGAAGGGCAATAAATGCGACCTCGTCAAACGCCTCGCCGCATTCGAAAAATTCGGGCTTTCCGAAGACGAGATGAACAAACTGCTCGATCCGTCGCGCTACACCGGCAGATCGAAAGATCAGACGGAAGCGTATCTCAAAAAGATAAAATCCCTGACGGAGGGAGCGGAGAAGATCAAAGTCGATCTTTCGTTATAAGCGTATGGAAAAAATACTCGTTCTCGATTTCGGCGGTCAGTACGACCAGCTCATAGCGCGCCGCGTGCGCGAAATGAACGTTTACGCGGAGGTGCGCCCTTACAGCGCCGTGCCGCTTGACGAAATAAAAGAATATAAAGGCGTGATATTCACCGGCGGACCGAACAGCGTATACGACGAGTCGTCGCCTCACTATCCGAAGGAGATCCTGACTCTCAAAGTTCCGATACTCGGCATATGCTACGGTCATCAGCTTACGGCGTATATGGCGGGCGGCACGATACGCTCCGCCGGCAGCATAAGCGAATACGGAAAGGTTGAGCTGCGCTGTAAAAAATCAAAGATATTCGACGGCGTTCCCGAAAAAAGCGTGTGCTGGATGAGCCATACCGATTACGTGAGCATAGTCCCGGAGGGATTTGAGATAATCGCAACGACCGAAAACTGCCCCTGCGCCGCAATGTGCGACGAAGAGAGATCGATATACGGCGTGCAGTTCCACCCCGAGGTAACGCATACCGAATACGGAAAGCAGATACTTCATAATTTCGTTTTCGGCGTGTGCCGCTGCAAGGGCGACTGGGTAATGGACGATTTTATCGAAAAAACGGTCGAAAAATATAAAAAAGAGCTTGAAGGCAAGCGCGTTCTGTGCGCTCTGTCCGGCGGCGTCGATTCGTCCGTCGCGGCGGCGCTTATGAGCCGCGCCGTCGGCGACAGACTTTACTGCGTTTTCGTCGATCACGGTCTTTTGCGTAAGGACGAGGGCGACGGAGTCGAGCGCGTTTTCGGCAATATGGACCTGAATTTCATAAGAGTGAACGCGCAGGAAAGATTTCTGAGCAAGCTCGCCGGCGTTACCGATCCCGGCAGAAAACGCGAGATCATCGGCGAGGAATTCATAAGAGTTTTCGAAGATACGGCGAAGAGCATAGGCAAGCCCGACTGCCTCGTTCAGGGTACCATTTATCCCGACGTGATCGAGAGCGGCAAAGGCGACGCGTCGGTCATAAAGAAGCATCATAATGTCGGCGGACTGCCCGAAAGAATGGAATTCGAACGGATAATCGAACCGCTCCGCGACCTCTTCAAGGACGAGGTGCGCCAGGTCGGTTTGAAGCTCGGTCTGCCAGAGGCGCTCGTCATGCGCCAGCCGTTCCCCGGCCCCGGGCTCGCGGTCAGGATCATAGGCGAAATAACGAAAGAAAAAGCCGATACTCTGCGCGAAGCCGACGCGATATTCCGCGGCGAGCTCGAAAAACAACCGCTCGACTGCAAGCTCAGCCAGTATTTCGCCGTGCTTACCGATACGAGGAGCGTGGGCGTGATGGGCGACGCCGGAACGTATGGCTACACCGTCGCGCTGCGCTGCGTTTCGACCGACGATTTCATGACCGCCGATTGGACCCGTCTGCCGTACGAGATACTCGCACGCGCCTCGGCCCGCATAACGAACGAAGTCAGAACTGTCACCCGCGTGGTCTACGACGTCACGAGCAAGCCTCCGGCAACGGTCGAGTGGGAGTGATTTTCGC
>CACYEW010000302.1 GCA_902773455.1 uncultured Ruminococcus sp. | reverse complement strand
GGAGTATTCAGCCGGACTCACGGCGCATGAGATCGTACATATCCTGAAAGGAGAGTAACGGATGAAAAGAGCGGTTTTTCTGTTAATGAAAGGATTTTTGTATACCGTCTGTTTCGTACTGATCGCGGTTTTGGTATTGACGGCGGCAAAAGTAAAAACGGAAGTGAGCTGGAGCGCGGGAGACGGTAAAAATATAATTTCCGCCGCCTCTGACGGCAGCGGAAACGTAAATATAGGCATCGGAGAAAAAAACGTAAAGATCAGGTACGGCGATATAAGATCGCTTACCGAAAGGATAACGGACGCGCTTAAATGATCATTCCCCGGAAAGGACGGAGATTATGCGCGAGTAGACCATTTCGGGCCTTTCGGAAAAAGTCACCGCCATTTTCTTGGCTTGATATTCCGTATCGAGGGTGAGACTCAGATCCATTACCGTATCTTTATCTTTGCACAAGGTCAAACGCACGTCGCATCTGCCGTCTTCCCTTTGGGTGATGACGGCGTTCTTTTTTATTCTGCACTTGCGGAAAGAAATATACTGAAGAGCGCTGTTGAGACTTCTGTCGCGGATATACCCGTTCATTTCGCTTTTGAGATTCGATACGATGAACGAGCCTTCTTCGGTCACGGAATAAAGACCGTCCTCGCCTTTTGCGATAAGACCGCTTCCGGAAAGCTCGTTGAAAGCGGCTATGAAGTCCATATTCGATATGACCTGATCATACAGCGAGAGGTCGTTTATATCCGAATAAGAAAGAGGATATCCGACGTTCTGCATGATGCAGAGGATATAGAGTTTTATATCTCCCGGATTTGTCAGTTGTAATGAGGGCATTTTACGCCTCCTTGTTGATATATAGTGATAATATCACAAAAAGCAGGATTATTCTACCTTTTAGTGTAAATATACTTAATTTTTTTTAAAAAAAGTATTGACATTTTATAAAACGCCGTTATAATGTAGTTTAGATAGTTTATATCCGGAGGGAAGCTTTTGAAAACTGCCGGTTCGGAACCTGAAAAAAAGAAAAAAGTCGACGACGATACGTTTGAACAGCTTCTTCATAAATACGATCCGCTGATAACGTCGCTCGTCAGAAATTTTTCCGAGGATTTTCCGTCAGTAGATATGAGCGAAGACGACCTGCGGCAGGAAGCGGCGATAGCTCTCTACCGCGCCGCGATATCGTACAGCGGCGATAAAAAAGTTACCTTCGGCCTTTATGCGAAGATCTGCATTATGAACAGACTTCACAATTATCTGAAGCGCAGTATTTCGGCTTCCGCCTCGCGTATCGTATCCGGTTACATCGAAGACGTTTTCAAAGAAGAAGATCTCGAAATGGGCGGCGAGCCGGCGCCGGGATATGAAGAGCCGCACAATATCGTTATGTCGAACGAAGGCTACGAAGAGCTTCGCAGAACGATAAAAGACGCGCTTACGGATTTCGAATACAAGGTCATCATACTCACGGCGGACGGTATGTCGGCTTCGGAAATAGCGAAAAAGCTCGGCAAAAACGTCAGATCCGTTTACGGCGCGATACAGAGAACGAAGAAAAAGCTGAAAAAGCTGATCAACAAGTAATATGTCCCGGTAGCTTAAACAAGCAGAGCGTTGGTTTCCAAAGGTGTCGGTGAAAATCCGACCGCAGGGCAAAATATAGTACAAAATCAAAGCGAGGAGCAAACAATGTACGAAGACATCAAATTAGTATGCAAGGATTGCGGCGAAGAATTCATTTTCTCGGCACGTGATCAGGAATTCTATGCGGAAAAAGGTTTCCAGAACCAGCCGCTGAGATGCAAAGCCTGCCGTGACAAGAGAAAGAAAGCCTCAGGCGAACAGAGAGAGATTTACATCGCCACCTGCTCGAAATGCGGCAAAGAAGCCAAGCTTCGCTTCCAACCTACCGAGGGCAGACCGGTTTACTGCAGTGAGTGCTTTGCGGAAATAAAGAAAGAACAGCAGTCCCAGTAATCAGCAAGCTGAAAATGTGATACGCACACCGGTAAAAAACGACCGGTGTGCGTGAGCATACTCCGACGCATTCAATGCGTCATTTTTCTTTTATGCCCGACCTTCCTTTTATCAAAACAGCGCAGTTCAGCGTGAGCATAACGGAGGATATGATATCCGACGCTTCCCAGATAAGAGCGGGCGCGGCGACGGATCCGACTGTCAAAGACAGACAGTAAACCGTCAGATAAACCGCTTTGCCCGTTTTGCCCCCTCCGAGAAAGATAACGGCTTCGGTGCCGTAATAAGCCCAGCAGATAACTGTCGCGGCGGCAAAAAACACGATCAGCGCCGTTATGATATGTACCGCCGCTCCGTCGAAAAAGTACGAATAAGCCTTAACGGAAAGAAACGTACCGTCGTAATTGCCGACGGTGTCGCCCGCCGGGCTGAGAAGTATCACGAGCGCCGAGAGAAGTCCGAAAAAAACCGTGTCGAAAAGCACCTCGATAATTCCGACGCCGCCCTGTCCCACGGGATCTTTTGAAGAGGAAGCCGCGTGAGAAAAAGCCGAGGTGCCGCATCCGGCTTCGTTTGAAAAAACGCCTTTCGTTATTCCGTGGCGCAAAGCCGATGAAAAAACCGCTCCCGCCGCTCCGCCGCAAACGGCTCGGAAGCCGAAGGCGCCTCTCAAAATGCGTAAGAGGACCGACGGCACAAGTTCTATGCGCGAGAATATCGCCAAAAGCGATATTACCGTAAAGACGAGGCAAAATAGCGGCATCAAGGCGGAGGCGAAGGCGGAGACGCGCTTGACGCCTCCGAATACGACGGCGGCGCAAAGAACGGAAAAGATCATACCGCATACTATCCCCGGCACCCCGTAAGCGACGTTCAGAGCGGATGAAGCGGCGTTCGTTTGAACGAAAGAGCCGGACGTAACGGACATTACGACGCATAATACCGCGTACGCTTTCGCCGAAGAGACGCCTGCCAGATCTCTGATATAATAAGGCGCTCCGCCGTGATTTCCCGCTTCGCTTTCGCATCTGTGCTTTACGGCGAGGTAAGCCTCGGCGTATTTGAGCGACGCGCCGAGAAGCGCCGAGACGAGCATCCAGAAGACCGCGCCGGCTCCTCCGAGCGATATCGCCACGGCGACTCCGGATATGTTGCCTACGCCGAGAGTCCCCGCGAGCGCGACCGAAAGCGAAGAAAACGGAGAAATGCCGTTATCGCCGCTATAAGAAAAGCTCCGCCTGAAAACGCCCAATACCGTTTTCGGGGAATAAAGCTTCAGTTTAAATAAAAAATATACTCCGCAAACGGTAAACGTACCGCATAAAAGCGGTGAAAAAAAGTAAAGATTAAGACCGTGAATAATACTCATACAAGAGATTATTCAAAAGAAAACGAAAAAATGACGGCGAACCGTCATTAGATTTCGTTAAGAATTG
>CACYEW010000301.1 GCA_902773455.1 uncultured Ruminococcus sp. | reverse complement strand
TGAGGATATCGTTCTGTCCGAAACGCCGCTTACGAAAATAGTAGCGGAGAAGATAAAGCCGAAACGGCGTCTCAAAGGCTGGGAGATTGCGCTGATCATACTCGGTTTTCCGCTCTGGCTGCCGCTGCTGATAGCGGCGTTTTCGGTAATACTGTCGCTTTATATCGTGATCTGGTCGCTTATCATCTCGCTCTGGGCGGTCGAAGCGGCTCTTCTGGTATGCGCCGTCGCCGGGCTGATCGGGGCGGTCGTGTTCGCGATAAACGGCAACGTTCCGGTCGCGGTCGCGTCAGCCGGTCTGTGCCTGCTCTCTGCGGGTCTCGCGATATTTATGTTTTACTGCTGTTTCTACGCGTCGAAGGGCATACTCAAACTCACGAAAAAAGCCCTGCTCGGCGTTAAAAGAAGCTTTACGGGAAAGGAGAATACGAAATGAAAAAAGGTGTCATAATAACCGCTTCCGTACTGATCGTCTTAGGTATCGCGCTCTTTGCCGGCGCTTTGATTTCATCGGGGTCCGATCTGAGCATTCAAAAATACGTATCGGAAAGAGCCGTGTTTGAAGGCGAGGCGGCGGATTTTTCAAAAATAAGAATAATCGCAGACGAGACCGATATAACGGTCAAACCGTCCGAAGACGGAAAAGCGACGGTGGTTTACGGCGACGCCGAAAAATTCCATTACAATGTCAAAAATTCAGACGGTACGCTTGAGATCGAGCTTGAAGACACGCGGTCTTGGGCGGAACGCATCGCGCTGTTTTCAAAAACGCGCACGATGACGGTATATCTGCCGAAAACGCATTACGATCTTTTGCTGATCGACAGCGGCACGGGCGACGTTTCGCTTTCGGAGCAGATAAAATTCGGCGAAATAACCGTGACGTCGAGCACCGGCGATATAGAATGCGGTGCCTCGTCGGACGGGCGCATCGCGCTGTCCGCGTCGACCGGCGATATAGATCTCATAAACGTCCGTGCGAAACATATCTCTTTATCCGTATCCACCGGAAAAGTCGCCGTATCCGATACGGTCTGCGAAGACGAGCTGTTCGTCAAAGTCAGCACCGGAAAGACCGTTTTAAGCGGCGTCGAATGCAAAGATTTCAGATCCGAAGGCTCGACGGGAAAGATCAGTCTCGGCAATACCGCAGCAGAGAACAGTATAAAGATCGAACGCGGCACGGGAGATATAACGTTTGACAACTGCGACGCGGAGACTATTACCGTTACCGCTTCTACCGGCGACGTGAAGGGTACTCTCCGCACCGGCAAGATATTCAACGCGAAGACGTCGACCGGCAGAATACGCGTGCCGGAATCCGTCTCGGGCGGCAGATGCGATATCACCACGACGACGGGCGATATAGATATATCCGTGATAAAATAACGGAAATAATTTATTCAAAACAAAATACTTGACAACAAGCGCGAAAGGTGTTATAATAAAGAAAAAATAAGGAAGGGGATTTATCACCATGGGACTTATAAAAGCACTTACCGGCGCGGTCGGCGGCGTTCTTGCCGATCAGTGGAAAGAATTCTTCTACTGTGACGCACTTGACGCCGACACTCTTGTCGTCAAAGGTCAGAAGAGAACGACCAGCCGTTCCTCCAACACGAAAGGCAACGACAACATCATCTCGAACGGATCGGGCATCGCCGTAGCAGACGGCCAGTGCATGATCATCGTCGAGCAGGGCAAGATCGTTGAAGTCTGCGCCGAACCCGGCCAGTTTACATACGATACGTCGTCTGAACCGAGCATCTTCGCAGGCAAGCTCGGCACCTCGATAATCGAAACGTTCAAGACCATAGGCAGACGTTTCACCTACGGCGGCGACACCGGCAAGGATCAGAGAGTTTACTACTTCAACACCAAAGAGATCACCGACAACAAATTCGGCACTCAGAACCCCGTACCGTTCAAGGTAGTCATCAACGAACAGCTTGGATTCAAGCTTTCCGTCGACCTCCGCTGCAACGGCGTATATTCCTACAAGATCACCAACCCGCTTCTGTTCTACACGAACGTATGCGGCAACGTAGCCGAAAGCTACAAACGCTCCGAGATCGACTCGATGCTCAAAGGCGAGCTCGTTATGGCTCTTCAGCCCGCTCTCGCAACTCTCTCCGCCGCCGGCGTATCTTACGATCAGATCCCGGCTCACACCAGAGAAGTCCGCGACGCTCTGAATGAAGTTCTCGCTCCCGACTGGGGCAAACGCGGTATCGAAGTGTTCTCGATGAATATGGGCGTTCCGTCCATACCGGAAGATCAGAGAAAGAAGATAACCGAGTGGGAAGAAACTTCCATGACGCTCAATCCGAACACTGCTGCCGCACGTATGGTCGGCGGTCAGATCTCCGCTATGAACACGGCGGCAGGCAACACCGCAGGCGCGATGACCGGTTTTATGGGCATGGGCCTTGCGATGAACCAGGGCGGCGGCGCAAACGGCGCGGCGAACCTCTACGCCATGGGCGCACAGCAGCCCGCACAGTCTGAACAGCCCGCGCAGCCCGCGGCTGACAGCTGGGTATGCCCCGTATGCGGCAAGACCGCGACCGGCAAATTCTGCACCGAATGCGGCGCCAAAAAGCCCGCTGCGGAAGGCGGATGGACTTGCCCCGAATGCGGCCACGCGAACAAAGGCAGATTCTGCTCCAACTGCGGCGCGAGAAAACCCGCCGGCGAACCGCTCTATCGCTGCGACAAATGCGGCTGGGAACCTAAGGATCCCAAGAATCCTCCGAAGTTCTGCCCCGAATGCGGCGATCCGTTCGACGACAACGACAAAGTCTGATCATTTTAAGAAAAGCCATAAAGCGGCTGTTTGTCACAAGTCAAACAGCCGCTTTGACGTAGGTGACCGTTTTGCAGAAAATATTGAACTGGTTCAAAAATTACTGGTATTATTATAAATGGCGCGTGATCGTTGCCGCGTTTTTGCTCGTTGTGATCTTATTCTGCGTCGTTCAGTGCGCGACGCAGGAAAGATACGCGATATTCATAACGTACGCCGGACCCGATCATATCGGCGCGCGTATCGACGATATCAGATCCGCCGTAAAATCGACGTTTACAACCGACGAAGAAAAAAACGCCGGAGGTATTTCCGTGCGTGATATCATCTGGGTAAATTCAAGGCTCGCGGTGAAGTATACGGAAGAAGGTATATACTATAACGCCGCGCAAAACGCCGATAACGCTAAGCTTCTGTATAACGAAGCCGCGGCGGGCGATTCGTTCATCTATATCATCGACAGAGAGCAGTATCTGCGTCTTAAAGGCGAAGGCTTGTTCACTCCCCTTTCGGAGGTGTTCGGAAATAACCTTCCGGCTGCGGCATACGACGAATGCGGCGTAAAATTCAAAGATACCGGATTTGCAAAATTCTTTTCGTGCTTCGAAGACCTCGACGAGGATCTGATACTCTGCCTGCGCACGAAAGAGCTTTCGGTCAGCCTCGTCAACCGTCTGAAAGGCAAACGCGCGTATGAAAGATCATACAGCCTCCATAAACAGATCTTCACGGATATCGTAAACTTTGAGGTAAAATAGCTTAATCGGTTCAGACGCGATATCTGCGTTCCGACAAAAAAACAGACCTAACGCCGAGTGTTCTTAAGGACACTCGGCGAACGATGTGTTCCGCTGACAGCGGAACGTGATGTACGGCTGCGCCGAATGATGCG
>CACYEW010000300.1 GCA_902773455.1 uncultured Ruminococcus sp. | reverse complement strand
AGATGCGTTTCGCCGTATACGCCGCGGCGCCGTTGCCGCAATCGACGGCGATCTTAAAGCCGGACAGATCGGTCTTTACGCACGATCTTATATGATCCGTATAGTCCTTTATCGGACTTTTCGCTTTTTTTACCGTGCCGACGTTTCGGGTCGGCGCGTACGTTTTATCATAATACGTCCGTTCCGTCGCCTCTTCGACGGCGTCGCTTTGCTTTCTTCCGTCGGCTCCGAGCAGTTTTATGCCGTTATACCGGGCGGGATTGTGAGAAGCGGATATGACCGCCGCTCCGTCCGCTCCGTATTTCACAGTCAGATAAGATACCGCTGGCGTCGGCAGACAGCCAAGCGTCAACGCGTCGGCGCCGGCGGAGCAGAGCCCCGCGGCAAAAGCCGAAACGAGCATCGGCGAAGATACGCGCGTATCCGATCCGATCAGAAACACCGGTTTTTTACCGGTCCTTTTGTACGCCTCGACCGCCGCCGCGCGTCCTACGCCGAGCGCGGTCTCGCACGTGAGATCTGTATTCGCCGTCCCTCTTATACCGTCCGTACCGAAAAGGCGGCTCATAAAGGACGCTTGTAAACGACGTCGACGCCGTTTTTGCATATAGAGTCGGGCGGCAGAACGCCGCGGACGGTCACGTTCGGGTATACCGTCGAGTTTTTGCCGATCACCGTGCCGGGGTTGAGTATGCAGCCGCATCCGATCTCGCACCCGTCGCCTATGATCGCCCCGAGCTTTTTCAGCCCCGTTTTAATACCGCCGCAGTATTTAATGACTATCTCAGACTTGTCGGCTTTCAGATTGCTCGTCACGGCGGACGCTCCGAGGTGCGATCCGTAACCGAGCACCGAGTCGCCGACGTAATTGAAATGCGGCGCTTTGACGTTATCGAAGAGCAGGGAATTCTTTATCTCGGTCGAATTGCCGACGACGGCTCCTCTGCCGATCAGAGCCTTGCCGCGTATATAGGCGCAATGTCTGATCTCCGCCCCTTCGCAGATTATCGCGGGGCCGTCGATCTTTGCCGAAGGCGATATTTTCGCCGTTTTGTGCGCATAGACTCCGCTCGATATCTCATCGTATTCTTCCGGTGAAAGAGAATAAGATAATTTTTCAACGATCCTTCCGATATCCGGTACGATAAGCCACGGATAATCGTATTCAAACAAGATCCCGGACGCAATACTGCCTCCGGCTGAAAAAAGCGCGGGTACGCTTAACCGCTCCATAAAAAGCCCCCGTTCGTGTTCTCGCCGCAAGCGGCGGATCTTTGAACGTCCCGCACCGATCTGTATCATTATACCGTATAACAGCCTCCAAATCAAGAGCAAAATTGAAAAACGCTTCTTTTTTTAAATTCGCGTCTTGATTTATATATAAATCGGTGGTAGAATAGTATCGTCCGGTATGACCGGAGAGGAGGTTTCTATGTCATTATATGATTTTGACGGCGCGACCGTTATTATCACGGGGGCGTCGGGCGGATTCGGCTCGGAGCTTACCAAACAGCTTATCCGCAGATTCAACTGCAGGGTGATAGGAATAGGCAGAACGAAAGAGAAAATGGAAGCTCTTGCGGAGAGTCTCGGCAAAAGAAAAATATTCTTCAAGTATTATACCTTCGACGTCACGGATAAAAACAGCTGGCAAAGGCTGAAAGCGACGTTTGAAAAAAAGGGCGAGAGACCCGATATGCTCATAAACAACGCCGGCATAATGCCGCCGTTCCGAAAGTTCGAAGACGAGAGCAGCGACACCGCGAAGCAGGTGATGGCGACGAATTTCATGGCGGCGGTATATTCCTGCGAGGCGCTTCTGCCGCTTCTTCTGCAGTCTTACCGCGGCGCGATAGTCAATATATCAAGCTCCGCGGCGTTTTCGCCGATCGCCGGTACGGCGATATATTCGGCAAGCAAGGGAGCACTCAAAAACTTTACGCAGGCGCTTATCGAAGAGCTTGACGGCCGCATGTTCGTCAGCCTCGTATGCCCCGGCGTTTCGGAGACCGGGCTTTTCCGCGATATGGATCTGAACAAAGACGATCTCGAAACGATGAGCGGATTCGGCACCGATAAGGCCGATATGGCGAAGGCGATAATCGAAGGGCTGATGCTTCGCAAAAAGCTGATACTCGCCGGTAAAGATTCGAAGCTGATGACCGCGATATCTAACGCCGCCCCCGCGCACGCCAACTCGCTTTACACGAAGGTGATGAAAGGCGCGCATCTGCACATTTTCGGAGAATTATAATGATAAAAAAGTTTACGGTGCTGCTTTTGAGCTGTCTTCTGCTCCTTTGCTCGTGCGAAAAGCCGGCTGATCCGGTCGTAACGACGGAAAAACTGCCGGATGAGCTTCCGCAGATGCAGATATCCTTTTTCGACGTCGGCAAAGCGGACTTCATACTGATCAGCTGCGACGGGCGGAATATGATCGTCGACGCGGGCTATAAAAGCAGTAAATCGAAGATAAAAGACGAATTGAAAAGCCGCGGCGTCAAAAACGTCGATATCGCCGTTGCAACGCACAACCATAAAGACCACATCGGCTCGATGGCGTACGTTATCGAAAAATACAACGTCAAAACGCTTTATATATCGCAGATCGAGGCAGACGACAATCTCTACGAGGATATGAAAGAGGCGGCGTCGCTTCGCGGCTGTTCGGTCGTAAAAGCCGCCGAAAATATGACGTTTTCGCTCGGCTACGCGAGATTCAAGGTGCTTTCGCCGAACGCCAAACTCGTGCGTTCGGGCGACGAAAACGAAGCGTCGACCGTCATTCGTATGGATTACGGAGACGTCAGCGTGCTCTTCATGGCTGACACGATGCAGACGGCGGAAGCGACTCTCGCCGCCGCTCATAAGGACGATATAGCGGTCGACGTTATAAAGATCGGGCATCACGGCACCGATCAGACCTGCACGTCCGCGTTTTTACAGAAGACCGGCGCGAAATACGCCGTAATATCTACAGGCGACGGGCAGGAGGTATCCGATCAGGCGCTTCAAAACATAAGCGATTGCGGAATGCAGCTTTACAGAACGGACGTTGACGGCGATATAACGATGATCACGGACGGAAAAACGTTCAAATTCGAAACAGCGGGGAGGCAGTGATATGAATATCGAAAAACTCAAAAAGATCGACGAAATAACGAAACAAAGAATAGAAGACAAAAGGCTCGTTTCGGCGTGCTACGCGATCTGTCAGAACAACGAAAAGATCTACGAAAACGCGTTCGGCTACGCCGATATAGAGAACAAAATACCGCTCGGACCCGATACCGAAATGCGCCTCGCCTCGATGACGAAGCCGATCACCGGCGTCGCTCTTATGAAGGTCGTTGAAGAGGGCAGGGTCAGCCTCGACGACAAGGTGAGCAAATACATCCTGTCGTTCAAAAACATGAACGTCGCCATTATGGACGACAAGGGAAAAATAACCGGTCAGTATCCGTGCAGAAACGAGATAGAGGTAAGAGACCTGCTCAATCAGGCGTCCGGCCTCGGCGAGGGCGAAGCGGGCAACAGAGCGTGGAAGGATTATCACATCAAAGACGGCGATACGTTAGCCGATATCGTGCCTAAATTCGGCGATCAACTGCTCGATTTCGAGCCGCGTACGAATTTCATTTACTCGTGGACTCAGGCGTTCGATACGGCGGCTTACATAGTCGAGCTCGTTACCGGTACGGAATTCGAAGAATATATACTCAAAAACATCCTTCACCCTATCGGCTGTTACGATACGGTCTATACTCCGAACGAAGAACAGCGTTCGAGACTTATGAAAATGTACGACGCGCGCGACGGCAAGATCACCGAGATAGATATGGGCGGCAAAATATTCGGCGACGTGCCGCTTTCGTACAAAGCCGCCGGAGCCGGTATGATCGGCACGCTCAACGACTATATGAAATTCGCCGGCATGCTTTATAACGAAGGCGAATTCAACGGCGCGAGAGTGCTCAAGCCCGGGACCGTGAAACTTATGAGGACCGTTTCGAACGTAAATCTGCCCGACGATTTCGTCGAGGCGTGGGGACTTTCGATGCGCGTGATCGGCAGACGGACCGAAACGCAGCTTTTGCCGGAAGGTACGTTCGGCTGGAGCGGCGCGTACGGCACGCATTTCATAATCGATCCCGCAGATAAGATCTACGCCGTATATATGAAGAATCTGCTCGACGGCGGCGGCGCCGGAGCCGATACCGCGCGCGAATTCGAGCGCGTGATAATGGAGGCGCTGTGATCTGCCTGCTTTTTGATCTCGACGGCACGATCACCGATCCCGAGCTCGGCATAACGTCGGCGGTGCAGTATGCGGCGAAAAAGCTCGGTTTCGACGCGCCCGACAGAACGGTTTTCCGCGATTTCATCGGTCCGCCGCTCCGCAAATCGTTTGCCGAAAGGTTTTCGCTTACGGAGGAGCAGGCTGAGACCGCGGTGAAATATTACCGCGAATATTACCGCCCGAAGGGCATATTCGAATGCGTGCTTTACCCCGGAATTGAAAAGGCGCTCGAAGAATTCGACCGCCTCGGATACAGTCTCGGCATAGCCACGGTAAAGCCGGAGATATTCGCGGAGAAGATAATGGATCATTTCGGTCTGACGAAGCGGTTCCGCTTCATATCCGGCAGCGAGCTTGACAACAGCCGCGACGACAAGGCCGACGTGATACTCCGCGCCATGGAGAACATAAACGGGTCAACGAAAGAAAACACCGTTATGATCGGCGACCGGTCATACGATATGATCGCGGCGAAAAAGGTCGGTATAAAATGTATCGGCGCAAACTACGGCTACGGCTCCGAAGAAGAACTCAGAGAAGCGGGAGCCGACGCGACGGCCGACTCTCCCTGCGAAATAAGATCCGCGCTTGAAAAGCTTGATTTGAAAAAATAACGGTAAAAAAAGATCCCCGGAGGGAGAGGTTACGTAAGGAAGAAACAAACCCACTCTGACAGCTTTTGATTATTGAAAGTGTCATAGTGGGTTATTCTCTTTCAGCTCGTCTTAACTGTTCCAACGCGGGAATGATGTATAAATCAGCTGAATTGCCGCTTTGCGGCAGCTAAATTATACGCCTGTCGGCGTATAGCTAAATTGAAGCCTCGCGGCTTCAGCTAAATTAAATTCGCCTGCAAGCTCGGCGAAGCCGAATTCAGCTCGCGGAGCGAATTTAGCTCGCGGAGCGAATTTAGCTCGCAGAGCGAATTTAGCTATGCGAAGCATAATTCAGCTCGCCGCAAGGCGAATTTAGCTGCGATGTACTTCCTTACGAAGTACACCGCGAGGGATCTTTTTTACTTACGGTTTGAATCGTGATAGACCGCAACGAGACCGGAGCGCGTTGAAACGCCGGTTTTTCTGTAAATCGAGGTGACGTT
>CACYEW010000299.1 GCA_902773455.1 uncultured Ruminococcus sp. | reverse complement strand
GTCTTATCGCCCTGCATCACGCTTACAACGCCGGAATAATCGCCCGCCGGCGTTTCGGCTGTCGTTTTAAGCTGAACGTACATCGCCTGCGATCTGCCCGCTTCTATATCGAAGCACCTCGTCGTATCGTTCATCGGCGCGACGGGATCGGGATAATACTTTTTGCCGCATTTGACGTAATACTGACGGAATATCTCGGTCTGTATCTCGTCGCCGTTTTTGTTTTTCAGGTTCGGAGCAAAGAGCGAAAGCCCCTCTCTTTTTTCGTCGGCTGAAACGATTATCTGCGCGTCTTCGCATTCGCCGCGCGTCATATATACGGTAAAGCTTTTCTTATCCGCAGGTTCTGGGTTGTCGGGATCCGTTTTCGTAAACGAATTCACGTACCATGCGTTTATCTTACCGTCCTCGTCGGGAGCGGTTATGATCTCATCCGTTGCGCTCTCCGTTACGGCTTCGGTGACCGCTTCGGTCTCCGTCTTTTTTGTAACCGTTTCCGTATCCGTTTCAGCCGTAACGCCGGCAGAACATCCGGCAAGTACCGCCGCAAGCGTGAAAAACGCCAGTAATAACGCTGTTATCTTTTTCATTTTACACCTCTTAAAATACAAAATTGCCGTTTTCGAATACCGGCACGGGCTTGCCGTCGTACGTTTCGCCGGTCACCTTCATATCGCCCGTACCGAACATAAAGTCAACGTGAACGCCGCTGTCGTTGGAGCCGTGCGCTTTCGCCTCTTCTTTGCTCATCTTCTCACCGCCCTTGATCGTGCTTGCGTAGCTTGATCCGAGAGCGAGATGACACGATGCGTTTTCATCGAAAAGCGTGTTGTAAAACAGTATCTTCATATCGGATATCGGGCTTTCATACGGTATCAGCGCGACCTCGCCGAGACGTCTCGCGCCTTCATCGGTCTCGAGCAGGCGCGAAAGCGCTTCCTCGCCCTTTTTTGCGTGATGAGATATCACTTTGCCGTCTTTGAACGTAAGGCTGAATCCCTCGATAAGCTCGCCCATATACGAAAGCGGCATTGACGAATATACGACGCCGTCGACGCGGTTCATATCGGGCATCGAGAATATCTCCTCCGTCGGCATATTGGGCATATATCTTATCCTGTCCTTCGTCTTATCGGAGCCGCCCTGCCATATATGGCCTTTAACGAGGCCTACGTGAAGATCGGTGCCGAGACCGTTTTCGAAATGAAGCTCTTTGAAGTTATACGCGTTCAGTATCTTCGCTCTGCGCTTCAGTATCCTGTCGTGCGAATTCCATTTCTTTTCAGCGTCGCCTCTGCCGATACGCACGGCTTTGAGTATCGCCGCCATAAGTTTATCCCGCGCTCCGGAATCCTTTTCGCCGGGGAAAACCCTGCGAGCCCATTCTGCGCTCGGATATGCGACTATGTTCCATTGGAATACCGCTTTATCCATAAGATCGTAAAACTCTTCGCTTATCCTGTTCATCGCGCGTGAGAACGCGAGCATCTTTTCGCCGGGTATGCCTTTGAAGCCTTCGGGGTCGCCGCCGGTGACGTGGATGTAAGCTCCGCCGCTTCGAAGGTAATGAGTTCTCTGCTCTTTTATGAAATCGGGTATATCGGAAAGTGTTTCGGCCGACGCGTATTCGAACCTCGTTCTCTCCGTCTTCTGATCGGTGTATATGACGATTACGTCCTTCGCGCCGGCTTCAAAAGCCTCTTTCTGTATCATCCTCGCAAAATCGGCGGCGAAGATCGGAGCGTTTACCGTTACGTACTGCCCCGGCTGAACGTTGACTCCGACTCTGACGGCGAGCCTTGCGTATTCTTTCAGTTGCTTTTCAAATTTCATGGTTATACCACTCCCGTGTGTTTTTGCGTTCGTTCTGATTCTGTATTTATTATATCCGCCGGCTCGTCTTTTGTCAAGAGATATGAACGATAATCGGAGCACGGATCGCAGAGCTGCAACAAAAAGTCGAAAAATACGTTTTTTTCTATTACAACTATTTACATTTCAAATAAAATATGATAAAATAAAGAAAAAATATACCGGGAGGGCGAAAATGAAACTAATACGGATAATCAGTCTTTTTCTCGCATTCGTTCTTACGGCGGCGATCGTGCCGGTCAGCGCCGGCGCGGCCGTTTCGACCGTGAACGTATCGGATCACGGTATCGGCGATCTTCAGCGCGCCGCCGGTAACGACGGCAAAGACGCGGAACGCGAACCGGTAACGTATTACGATCCGGTCAGCGACGAAGAAAAGATCTGCGACAATTATGCGCTTGTAACGTCAGGCACAAGAGAGATGAAGAACGGCATCTACGTCGTTTCAGGCAGCGTGAGCGCGACCTCCAGGATCACTGTCAGCGGCCGCGTAACTCTCATCATCTCGGACGAGGCGATTCTTGAAGCGAAAAACGGTATAAACGTCGCATCGGGACAAAGCCTTACGATCTACGGTCAGATCGGATGTTTGGGCAAACTGACCGCCGCGGCTTCAAGCAAACTGGCGGGCATAGGCGGCGGCAACCATGAAGACTGCGGCACGATCGTCATAAACGGCGGTATCATATCGGCGACCGGCGGCAAGTACGGCGCCGGTATCGGCGGCGGCAACTGCGGCAAGGGCGGCAGCGTCACGATAAACGGCGGTTTCGTCGAGGCTACCGGCGGTATGGAAGGCGCGGGCATCGGCGGCGGCGACGAGGATCCCGGCGAATACGTTCTCATCACCGGCGGCAACGTAACGGCGACCGGCGGCGAATGGGCTGCGGGCATCGGCGGAGGCGGCGTTCACGGCGCCGATCCGGGCGGATCGATCAGCAGCAGCAACCACGGCGGCAAAAGC
>CACYEW010000298.1 GCA_902773455.1 uncultured Ruminococcus sp. | reverse complement strand
TTGAGTATACAGACGGCAGAGCCGTGCTCACCGGCGGAACGTTCGACACCGAAGTCCCGATGAAAAAATAAGTTTATATGAAACAGCCGGCGGAGACACTGTCTCCGCCGGCGTTCTTTTTGCCGTTTTTTCGCCCGCCCCGAAGGACGTTTTTTGAGATATCCGCGCCGCAGCGGCGGGAAAACGTCGGGGGCGCCTTATTTTTTTCCGGCAGTCCTTAATATGATCCCGATGCTTTTCAGCGCGTTCAGGCTCTGATCGCTGACGGCGTGCTCTATTTCGCAGGCGTCGGCTTCCGCTGCGGCCGGATCGACTCCGGCGCTGACGAGCAGATCGCGGATCACGCGGTTTCGTTCGATCATCTTATCCGCCAGGGCAAGCCCGCTTTCCGTCAGCCTGATCCCGTATCTGAAGCCGGGACTTATAAAGCCCTCGCCGGAAAGACGTTTGACTATATTTGATACGGTCGGTCTTGAGACGCCGAACGCCCCCACAAGGTCGACGCTTCGGACTTTGCCGTTTTGCAGCTGTATGAGCCGTATCGTTTTCAGATAATCCTCGGTCGTCTTTTTCACGGTTCCTCCTCTGTTTCGCCGTGCGGCAAAAGCGCCGCCGTTCTGCCGGTCTTTACCGGGATCTTATTTACCGTCTTTTTTGCCGTATGAGCATCCCATGCCGCACGTCGCGCAGTTTCCCGTACAGCCGCCTTTTTTGTTCTTTTTGTCTTTTATAAGAACGAATACGGCGGCGGCGACGACGGTCAGCAATACCGCGATCACAACGACCGTTACGGCGTTTCCGGCGATCCATGCAAGCATAGCTTTATACTCCCTTCTTTGTGAGTTTTGTCGCTTCTTTATATTTTTTGATAAACAGCATATAGATCATAACGCCGAGCAGAGCGAACGCGGCGACGAGGCTGATAATATTCACGACGAGTCCCGCGCCGGAGGCAAGATTGCCCGTGAAGAGATTGCCGAACTGATTTATCATAAGGGCGATCACGTAAGCAAAGCCGCATTCGTAACCGATGGCGAACCACGTCCATCCGGCGTTGTTCATCTCACGTCTGATAGCGCCGATAGCCGCAAAGCACGGAGCGCAGAGCAGGTTGAATACGAGGAACGAGAAGCCCGCGATCTGAGGAACGTCGAACGAAGCTTTGATGCCCGCCCAGTCGCCGTAGAGTATACCCATCGTTCCGACGATGTTTTCTTTGGCGACAAGACCGGTCACGGACGCGACGGCCGCTTTCCAGCTGCCCCAGCCGAGAGGAGCGAATATCCAGGCGATACCCTTGCCGATGAAGGCGAGTATCGAGTTTTCCATCTCTTCTTCCGCAAGCATACGGAACGAACCGTCGACCCAGCCGAAGAAAGAGGTGAACCATACGACTATCGTTGAAAGCAGAATGATCGTGCCGGCTTTTTTGATGAACGACCAGCCGCGCTCCCACGTGGATCTGAGTACGTTTCTGAGCGTCGGCAGATGGTACGCCGGCAACTCCATAACGAACGGAGCCGGGTCTCCGGCGAATCTCTTTGTCTTTTTAAGCATAACGCCCGAGATCACTATCGCCGCCATGCCTATGAAATAAGCCGAAACGGCGACCCACGGCGATTTTCCGAACAGAGCGCCCGCGATCATCGCGATGAACGGGAGCTTCGCTCCGCAGGGGATGAACGTGGTCGTCATTATCGTCATACGGCGGTCACGCTCGTTTTCTATTGTACGCGAAGCCATTATGCCGGGGATGCCGCAGCCGCTGCCGACGAGCATCGGGATAAACGATTTGCCGGAAAGACCGAATCTTCTGAATATACGGTCGAGAACGAAGGCGATACGCGCCATATAGCCGCACCCTTCGAGAAGCGCGAGCAGGAAGAACAGCACGAGCATCTGAGGTACGAAGCCGAGCACCGCTCCGACGCCTGCGACTATACCGTCCTGAATGAGGCCGTAGAGCCATTCGGGCACTCTCATATTCCCGTCTGCGTCGAGAAGAGCCTTGTCGATCAGCGCCGGAACGCCGGGTACCCATACGCCGTAATCGGCGGGGTCGGGCTCTTCAAAGCCGTTTTCCTTAAAGTATGCGACGGCTTCCCTGAACGTCATACCGTTCGTTTCTTCTTCATCGGCGCCGTCGGGGACCGTATCGAAATACACCGTTAAACTCGATACCTCAAGCGTTTCGTCGTCGGTCACTTCGACCTCTGCAGAGGTTTTGTCCGTCGTGAACGCTTCGAGCGATCCGATAAACTGATCGGGATCGAATCCTTCGTCTTCCGTATCGAATTCGATGCCGAAAGCGGCGAGCGCGTTCGACGCGGCTTCGTAATCTCCGCTCTTTTCCTCGTATGCGGACGAGCCGATGCCGAACAGATGATAGCCGTCTCCGAACAGTCCGTCGTTCGCCCAGTCCGTCGCGGCGGTGCCGACGGTGACCATAGAGATGTAATAAACAAGTAACATCACGACGGCAAAGATCGGGAGACCGAGCCAGCGGTTGGTGACGATCTTGTCGATTTTATCGCTCGTCGTAAGCTTTTTGATTTGCTTCTTTTTATAGCAGGCTTTGATGACTTCCGCTATGTAAACATATCTTTCGTTTGTAATTATGCTTTCGGAGTCGTCGTCGAGCTCCGTCTCGGCGGCTTTGATGTCTTCTTCTATGTGAGCGAGAGTATTTTCGGGAAGATCAAGCTGTTCGAGCACCTTTTCATCGCGCTCGAAGATCTTTACCGCGTACCATCTCTGCTGTTCTTCGGGCAGATCGTGCACGACCGCTTCTTCGATATGCGCGAGAGCGTGCTCGACAGGACCCGAAAAGCTGTGCTGAGGTATCGTTTTTCCGTTTTTGGCGGCGTTTATCGCCGCTTCGGCGGCTTCCGTAATTCCCGTCTCCTTCAACGCCGATATCTCTATGACGGGGCATCCGATCCGGCGCGAAAGCTCGGTAAGATTTATTTTATCTCCCTCTTTTCTGACGAGGTCGATCATATTGATCGCGACAACGACCGGTATGCCGAGCTCGGTCAGCTGAGTTGTGAGATAGAGGTTTCTTTCAAGGTTCGTACCGTCGACGATATTCAGTATTGCGTCGGGACGTTCGCCTATCAGGTAATTTCTCGCCACGACCTCTTCGAGAGTATAAGGCGATAGAGAGTAAATGCCGGGAAGGTCGGTGATTATAACGCCGTCGTGCTTTTTGAGCTTGCCTTCCTTTTTCTCAACGGTCACGCCCGGCCAGTTCCCCACAAACTGATTGGAGCCGGTCAGGGCGTTGAAAAGCGTTGTTTTTCCGCTGTTCGGGTTGCCCGCAAGGGCTATTCTGATATCCATAATCGTTTCCTTTCTGCTCTTATGAGCTTTGAGCAGTTAGCCTTTGCTAACTGTTGCCTGAAAAAATAAGAGTTTATTCCACCTCGATCATTTCCGCGTCCGCTTTGCGGATAGAGAGCTCGTAATTTCTGACGGTGATCTCGATCGGATCGCCGAGCGGCGCGACCTTGCGGACGTAGACGGGCGTACGTTTTGTAATACCCATATCCATTATACGGCGTTTGACGGCGCCCTCGCCGTGGAGCTTCACGACCGTAGCGGTTTCTCCGATATGTACGTCTCTTAAAGTTTTCACTGTATTCTCCTCCTTTTCAAAATATTAAACCATTATCTTCCGGGCCAGCTCGTCGCTCAACGCGACTCGGGCTTCTTTGACCTTGACTATGAGGTTTTCGCCCATGGTGCTGACGACTGTCACCTCTCCCCCGACGTTAAAACCGAGGTTTTCAAGGTGCTGTTTTATTTCGGGAGTTCCGCCGATCTTTTTGATGATCTGCGCCTCTCCCGCGTCCGATAAACAAAGCGGGATCATTGTTTCCTCCTGTGAGCGTCGGCGCCGTATGCCGGACGCACGGTTCAAAATATTGTTAGCCTCTGCTAACTGAATTTGTTAAAAAAGCGGTTAGCCTTCTCTAACCGCTCCTATTATAGTTATTCCCCGCCGTTTTGTCAAGGGGTTTTTGAAAATTTTTATATTTTATTTTCGCGCCGCAAACGGCGCGGAAGCTCTCTTTATACTACCGGATCTTCTTCGCCGTTATACCGCCCATACCGGAGCAGGAGACCTTTACGCATCCCGGCTGCATTATATCAGCCGTTCTGTACCCGTCTTCGAGCGCGGAATCAACGGCGGCTTCAATATCATCCGCCTCTTTTTGCATTCCGAACGAATAGCGGAGCATCATCGAAGCCGAGAGGATCGTGCCGAGCGGATTTGCGATATCAGCCCCGGCTATGTCGGGCGCGGAGCCGTGTATCGGCTCGTACATACCGGCGCTTCCGGTACCGAGCGAAGCGGACGGCATCATTCCGATCGAGCCCGTGAGCATCGAAGCTTCGTCAGAGAGGATGTCGCCGAACATATTCTCCGTCACGATAACGTCGAACTGTGCGGGATTTTTGATAAGCTGCATAGCGGCGTTATCTACGAGCACGTCGCAGAGCTCGACCTCCTTATATTCTTCGGCGACGCGATGGACGACCCTGCGCCAGAGCCGCGACGTTTCGAGAACGTTCGCCTTATCGACCGACGCGACTTTCCTTCTTCTCTTCATCGCGGTCTCAAACGCCGCCCGCGCGATGCGCTCTATCTCGTCTTCGGAATAGATCATAAGATCGCTTGCGGTCGTTTTGCCGTCTTTTTCGTATTTTTTCTTTTCACCGAAATATACGCCTCCGGTAAGCTCGCGCACGATCACGAGATCGGTCCCGTCAGCCGTTTTGAGCGGCGAGGCGGACGATAAATGAGGATCGATACGCACCGGGCGCAGATTTGCGAAAAGATCGAGCTCTTTACGCACGGCGAGCAGAGCCTTTTCGGGGCGTACGTTCGCCGGGCAGCCGTCCCACTTCGGGCCGCCTACTGCGCCGAGAAGCACCGCGTCGGCTGATTTGCAGACGTTCATCCCCTCGTCTGTTATCGGCACGCCGTATTTGTCTATACAGCAGCCGCCGATATCGACGTATTTATATTCGAATTCGTGACCGTATTTTTCACATATCGCGTCGAGGACGCGGATCGCCTGCGCGATTATTTCGGGACCTATGCCGTCGCCCGGCAAAACGGCTGCCGTCTTTTTCATTTTTCCTCCGTAAGCGAAGCCAGAAGGCCGCCTTTTCTGATGATATCCTGTATGAACGGCGGAAACGGTTCCGCCCTGTAAGTTTTGCCCTTCGTTTCGTTTGTTATAACGCCGCTGTCGAAGTCGATATTTATTATATCTCCCTGCTCCGCGTCGTCTGCCGCCGCTTCGCATTCGAGTATCGGCAGGCCGATGTTTATCGCGTTGCGGTAGAATATCCGCGCGAAGCTCTTTGCGATCACACAACCGACGCCGCAGGTCTTTATCACAAGCGGCGCGTGCTCGCGCGACGAGCCGCAGCCGAAATTTCTGCCCGCGGCGATAATATCGCCCGGCTTCACGGCTTTGACGAAGTCCGCGTCTATATCCTCCATGCAGTGAGCGGCAAGCTCCGCCGGATCGGACGTATTGAGATATCTTGCCGGTATTATGACGTCGGTATCGACGTTATCGGCGTATCTGAAAACTCTGCCCTGCGCTTTCATATCATTTATCCTCCGGTTCGGTTATGTATCCCGTGATCGCCGACGCGGCGGCGGTCTTCGGGCTTGCGAGATATACCTCGCTTTTTACGTGACCCATCCTGCCGACGAAATTGCGGTTCGTTGTGGAAATGCACCTCTCGCCCGCCGCGAGCACGCCCATATAGCCGCCGAGGCACGGACCGCAGGTCGGAGTCGACACCGCCGCCCCGGCTCTTATGAATTCAGCCGTATAACCGCGCTCGACGCACTGCAGATATACCGTCTGGGTCGCCGGGATGATTATGCACCGCACGCCGTCTTTGATCTTTTTGCCTTTTATAATTTCGTAAGCGGCTTTCATATCTTCTATCCTGCCGTTCGTGCAGCTGCCGATCACGGCCTGATCGATCTTTATACCGGACAGTTCTCTTGC
>CACYEW010000297.1 GCA_902773455.1 uncultured Ruminococcus sp. | reverse complement strand
TCGTTTACGGAATAGGCGTGTTTTTCAAGATCGCCGCAGATCGCTTTCGTAACGGCTCTGTTCTGAAGCTCGGAGATCACGGAAGAAGCTATCTCTTCGATCATAAAGTATTTCGTTTCGGAAAGATCTTTCGTATTTTCGGTCGTAAGCAGAAATTCAAACGATTCAGCAGTATTCGACATAAGCGGCAGTTCTCTCAAAGCTCTGAAACACCATTTGTAATACGGCATATATTTACCGTTCAAAAGAAATACGGAATCGATCGCCGCTTTACAGAATTCGTATACCGCGAGTTGTGCCGCCGCCGTCTCGCCGTGAGCGATACAGCGCATATAATTATACTGGCCGGACTGCGCCATAACGATCAGATCGCCTGCAAGCCGTTTTTTGAAAACGTCCGCCGGCATTTCGGAAAGATAACTTCTGACGCGGCTGATCTCGCCGTACGCGTCGAAGAAAATCCTCCCGTTCGTCGCTTCAAAAAGAGCGTGCTGAGGTATCCTGAGCCATTGATCGACCGTCAGAGTACCGTCAGGCGAACCGACCTTGTCCGTAAAGAAATCAGCAGTTCTGATAACGCCGTGACGGTTTCCGCCGACCGGACTTACAGATTGTCTTTCATAACCTTTATATTCTTTCGGAAGTTTGGAGTATGCGCGTTCAAGCGCGAACGCCGTCTTTCTGTCAACGACGTCTTCGCCGGGCAGAAATATGCAGAATCCCGGTTCAAAATCGTGATCGGTCGATACTTCATCATCGTATCCGCAGCATTCGGAGCCGGAACCGAAAAGACCCACGGCAATAAAGGGCAGCGCTTCCGGCACTGCATCGAGCATCGGTTTGCCGAATTCGTTGTAAAACGATTCTGATAATTCAAGACCTTTCATATATTTCTTTCATCCTTTTCCGTAATTCATTTGCATAGTAAAACCTGCCGTAATAAGAGAAGACGGGAGCGCATTTGTCGCATACGAAAGCGTAATTTCCGTCTCGCGCGTTATCGGGCGCGTCAAGATACGATTCGGCGAGATCAAGATACTCCGTTATCAGCTCTTCCGCTTCTTCAAGACCGAGCTTCGCCTCGGCCGCGCTCGCCATATTCAGATACGTGACAGCGGTCTCGGGCTTGCCGGAGCCGGAATCAAGCATGACGAGAACGGCTTTGTTGAAAAAGTCGAATGCTTCGTCGTAACGGTGAAGATCGACAAGCGCGAGAGCCATGTTGTTATAAAGCCCACCGAACCTGACGTCGCCTTCATTCAGGTTACAGTTATATACGTCAAGAGCCCTCAGAAAGAAGGGAAGAGCCTCGGAAGCCATTGAAAACGCTTTATAAACGGTGCCGATATTCAGATACGCCGTTGCGGAGGAAATACTGTTTTCCGTACCGAGAGCGCGTATAACGTCAAGTATTTCGTTCACTTTGGACAGAGCTTTCTCTTTATTACCGATCTTTCTGTAATGACCGAGCATTTCGTTCAGCACGCTGAATCTGCCGCGCAGATCGTTGCCGGAAACGGCTTCTCCGTACCAGTATTCAAGATGGCGTCCCGCGCCGTCATAGTCGTTTTTCGAGTAGTATGAGTCAAGCTTTGAGATGAAGCGCCCGACGTCGATCCGACGGACTGTTTTGTCGTCGTCCATGCAGAGCAGACAAGCGGGTTCTTCGTAATCTTCCGGCTTTACCGGACCGTGTTCTTTCATAAGCGCCTCCGTTACGTTCTGACCGATTATACCACGAAACGGATGAAATGTAAATACGGTTTTTGAAAAATCGGCTGAATTTTTTCCGATAATTCGTAAAATTCGAACGGCGTAGAACGGAATTGGTCAAAACAACGGAGTTTTGAATATTTATACATTATATTCACGGTGAAATCGGACGGAATTTTCAAATATGGTATTGAAATTTCATTTGAATTGTAGTATGATAATATAGAATAACTTTACGAGGTGTCAAATGTATTCCGAAAACACTGAAAATATCGATCCGAAGAAAGCCTTCGTTGATTTTCTTCGGGAAAATAAAATAGACTTCGATACAAAAAAACCGGCTTCCGAATTCACTTCGTTCAGAATAGGCGGCGATTGCTTCGTCGTCTATCCGGAAAGCGTTGAAAAACTGATAATGACGCTCAGAAAACTGAAAGAGATCCCGTTACGGTTTATCGTTATAGGAGCGGGTTCAAACGTTTTGTTTTCCGACGAGGGTTATAACGGTGTTATAATATTGACGAAGTATCTCAATAAAGCTCCCGAAATCGACGGAAATGTGATAAAAGCGTACTGCGGAGCGTCTTTGTTCGAGCTGTGCAAAACCGCGGAGAACCTGTCGCTTACGGGCGCCGAATTCGCTTACGGTATACCCGGAAGCGTCGGCGGAGCGGTATTTATGAACGCCGGAGCATACGGAGGAGAGATCAAGGATATTTGCAGATCCGTTACGGTTTATTCCGTAAATGACGGCTCGATAAGAACATACGGTAACGACGAATGCCATTTCGGGTACAGACACAGCAGATTTTCGGAAAATACAGACGAAATAGTTCTTTTTGCGGAATTTGAGCTTCAGCCCGGCGTTAAAGAAGAAATAAGCGCGAAAATGGCTGAGATACTTCAGAAGAGAAAAGATAAGCAGCCGCTCAACTATCCGAGCGCCGGTTCTGTTTTCAAGCGTTATCCGGGCAGATATACCGGGCAGATGATAGAGGCGGCGGGACTTAAAGGCTATACGGTAGGCGGCGTTCAGGTGTCGGAAAAGCACGCCGGTTTTATAGTCAACAAAGGCAAGGCGACCGCTTCTGACGTC
>CACYEW010000296.1 GCA_902773455.1 uncultured Ruminococcus sp. | reverse complement strand
TAATTAAGGGGACGGTCACAAATAGACGGGCACCTGCCGAAACGACGGACGGAGCCGATACCGAAAAAACGGGAAAAAATAAAAAATACCCAAACAGTCAGATAAACCGGTAAAACGGCAGAAAACCGTCGGGCGGCGAAAGAAGAATAATGCAAAAACGACCGTAATTATCATCATAATCGCGGCCGCCGTAACAGCCGCGGTTGCGTATATCGCGGTAAAAATGAAAAAGAAAAAATAAAAAATTGCAGAAATATATTGACAAATACGTTTCGATATGGTATAATACGGAAAACCGATGAGGAAGAGTAAGTAGGTTTTGCGTATTCCGGCACAGAGAGCCGCCGACGGTGCGATGGCGGACCGGTAAACAAGACCGAATGGACTTTCGAGGGCAAACGGAAACGGATCATTCCGGAGTATGGGCGACGGGCGGCTTCCCGTAAAAAAGCCTGCATATGTTTGTATGCCGAGTGGATGCATTGCATCAAGCAGGGTGGCACCGCAGGATAATTCCTGTCCCCGCATTATTTGCCGGGACGGGAATTTTGTTTTTCAACCGCCCCGAGCAGGAAAGGAGAAAAAAATCATGAAAGAAAAACAAATCCCTTACAAGATCTACCTCGAAGAAAGCGAACTCCCCAAAGCGTGGTACAACCTGCGTGCCGACATGAAAAACAAACCGGCGCCTCTGCTTAATCCTGGCACTATGAAGCCGATGAGCGCGGAAGAGCTCGAACAGGTATTCTGTAAAGAGCTCGTAGCGCAGGAGCTCGACGAGACGACGCCGTTTATCCCGATACCGACGGATATCAGAGATTTCTACAAGACCTACCGCCCGGCGCCGCTCGTAAGAGCGTATTATCTCGAAAAGCTGCTCGGTACGCCGGCGAAGATCTACTACAAATTCGAAGGCAACAACACGAGCGGCAGCCATAAGCTGAATTCCGCGATAGCTCAGGCGTATTACGCAAAGAATCAGGGACTCAAAGGCGTTACGACCGAAACGGGCGCCGGTCAGTGGGGCACGGCGCTTTCGATGGCGTGCGCGTTTCTCGGACTCGACTGCAAGGTCTTCATGGTCAAAGTTTCGTACGAACAGAAGCCTTTCCGCCGCGAGGTGATGAGAACGTTCGGCGCGAGCGTCACGCCTTCTCCGTCCATGGAGACTAACGTAGGCAGAGCCATAAACGAGCAGTTCCCCGGCACGACCGGCTCGCTCGGATGCGCCATCTCCGAAGCCGTTGAGGTAGCTACTTCAAATGACGGTTATCGTTACGTTCTCGGCAGTGTACTCAACCAGGTTCTTCTCCATCAGTCGATCATTGGTCTTGAAACAAAGGCTGCAATGGATAAGTACAACATCACGCCCGATATCATCATCGGCTGCGCAGGCGGCGGTTCTAACCTCGGCGGTCTCATCGCTCCGTTTATGGGCGAAAAACTGCGCGGCGAAGCCGATTACCGTATTATCGCGGTAGAACCGGCGTCCTGCCCGAGCTTCACGCGCGGCGTTTACGAATACGACTTCTGCGATACGGGCAAGGTGTGTCCGCTCGCAAAGATGTATACTCTCGGAAGCAGCTTCATACCGTCGGCAAACCACGCGGGCGGTCTGAGGTTCCACGGCATGAGCCCGATACTCTCCCAGCTCTATCACGACGGATATATGGAAGCGGTCAGCGTCGAACAGACCTCCGTATTCGCGGCGGCGGAGCAGTTCGCGCGTATCGAGGGCATACTCCCCGCACCGGAAAGCTCGCACGCGATAAAGGTCGCGATAGACGAAGCGCTGAAATGCAAAGAGACCGGAGAAGAAAAGACGATACTGTTCGGACTCACGGGCACCGGTTATTTCGACCTCGTCGCGTATCAGAAATATAACGACGGCGTTATGACAGATACCATACCGACAGACGAAGAACTTGAAAAATACGTGGCGAACCTGCCCCGTCCCACGAAAACGATGTGATCAAGGGAGCTCAATATGCAGATAAGAAATATAATTCCGGAAAAAGATCTCGATAAAACGCTTATGATATGGAACGGCGTATGTAAGGCGGGCGGCTTTTACAAGCCGTTCGAAAAGGCGGCGTTTCAACAGCATTTATTTGAAAATCCGGTATTTATTGAAAACTGCGCTTTCATAGCCGAAGCCGACGGTATATCCGTCGGCTTCGCCTGCGGTTATGCAAGGCGCGAAGATATAGCCGATCCGTCAAAACCCGGTTACTGCAACACGGTCGCGGTATTGCCGGAATACAGAAACAGAGGCGTCGGCGAAGCGCTTTTGTCCGCCGTTGAGGAGTATTTCCGCTCGCTCGGCAAAAATTCCGTCAAATGCGTGTACGTCAATTCCGTACCGTGGCCGTGGTATATACCGGGTACGGACGGTCACGATCATCCCTGCGCTCCGGCTCTGCCGGTGAACTCGGACGAGTATCTGTTCTTTTTGCATAACGGGTACGCCGTGAACGGCTTTATGGACGCTTTTCATCTGCCGCTGTCCGAGTATTCGATGCCCGAAAATGTCAGGAAGAGAATGACGGAAAACGAACGCGACGGATATAAGATCGAATTTTACAAAGAGGGCTGTCACTACGGGCTCGAGGAGTTTTACAAAAACATAAATCACCCGTCTTTTGAAGGCGCGATAAGAGCGAATCTCGCAAAAGAAAAACCGGATCCGTTCCTCGTCGTGTCTTATAACGGTAAGGTCATGGGCTGGACCGGAGCGATGTATACCGAGCCGTCCGGCAGAGCTCATTTCGACGGAATAACCGTCGATCCGCAGGTGCGCGGCAGAGGTCTCGGCAAGGCGCTTTTCTGTACGCTCTGCGAAAAGTCGAAGGAATTCGGGTCGAAATTCATGACGTTCTACACCGGTCTTGACAACCCCGCGAGATATATCTATCTGTCCGCGGGATTCAAGATCGCGCAGACGTTCGCAATGATGAAAAAGGAGCTGTAAATGGCAAAAACGATACTTGCGATAGGCGCTCACATAGGCGACGCGGAGCTTACGTCGGGCGGTATAATGGCGGCGAACGCCGTTGACGGAGGCAAAAATTTCACTCTCGCCCTGACCGCCGGCGAACGCGGCAATCCGAAGGGTATGACGCCCGACGAATACAGAGAGCAAAAAATAAAAGAAGCCGAAGAATTTGCAAAACTGATGAACGGCAAAGCGTACGTTCTGGATTATCCCGACGGCGAACTGCCGAACGGCGAAGAAGTAAGATACGAGGTCGCAAACGTCATACGCGAGGTGCGCCCCGACGTTATCGTCACGCACTGGAAAAGCACGATGCACAAGGACCACAACAATACGCATCTTATCGTACCGGACGCAAGATTTCTCGCGAGCGTCGTCGAATGCGACAGGATCAAGGGCGAACGCCGTTACGCTCCGCTTTATTTTGCGGAGAACTGGGAAGACGATCCCGATTTTACCCCGTACATCTACGTAGATATCACGCGCGGATTCGAACTGTGGTGCGAGGGACTCAAAAAGCATTGGTTCATAATGAACAGCAGGGATTTTGCATATTTTGATTATTATACCTCGCTTGCCAGAATGCGCGGATGCTTGTGCAAGGCGAAATACGCCGAAGCGTTCGGAGTGTACGAGAGGGATAAAAGGGTGAAAAGAGATCAACTGTAATACCGGCGCAGCGTAAGAGCGTATCATGAATAAGTAATGAGTCGGCAGAGCCGACTTCGGCGCAGCTATGCAAAATCAAGCTTGCGACATCTTTGGGGGTGCCCACCCCTACAACCCCCAAACCCCCTTAACCCCT
>CACYEW010000295.1 GCA_902773455.1 uncultured Ruminococcus sp. | reverse complement strand
CTGAACATATCGTAAACGGTCTGTATCTCGTCCGGATCAGCGTTTTCGGTAAACACGGGGAGAAGCCATTCGAGATAAGGTATCGCCTCGTCGTCGGCGAACTGGGTGAGATTGACGCGCTCGTCGGCTGTGATCGCCGCAAGCTCTTCTCTTTTCGCCGCGTAATCCTTGCGGTTCTTTATCGCTTTGACCGTCAGACCGAACGAAAGGCACAGAAGCTTGCCGCCGATCTGTTTGCCCTGAACCTCGGATACGTATTTCTCCGCTTCTCTGATCTTCGCTTCGGTATCCTTTCCGTGATCGGAAAGCTTTATGCCGGAGACGATGCCGGAAACGATCTCGTCGGACGAAGCGGTCGTAAGATCGTTTACGGTGAGTATATCGAACAGAAGCTGTTCGGCTTCGCCGATCTCGGCGGGCTTTTTCTTTTTGAATATCGCGTAGTATGTTTCGATCGCTTCGCACATATACGCTTCATAGTAAGTCGGGCATACGGCGAAATATCCGGAATAATGCTCGCTGAAAAGCGGCGTGATCTTTTTCATATCGAAGGTATTGAGCATCTTCGAGAAAACGTCCCACATAAGGTCGTATTTTTCGGCTTCGGAAAGAAAATCGAAAAGCTCGCTTCTCTTCTCGACAAGCTCGTTTGCCGCGATCTCGGAAAACGCTTTGTTGAGGTTCACGAGTCTCGCCGCTTTGTCGGCGCCTGTATTTATGCTTTCGAGCGTTTCCTCGACCGTGCAGAATCTCTTCACGTCGTCGGTATAAGCCGAAAGTATCGCCGCCGAGGCTTCTCCGTCCGAGCCGCAGGCGTACCTTTCAGCCGCCGCGTCGGCAAGAAATCCGCCGAGAGGTTCGCCGGACGTGAGATTTTCGAAGCCGACGTTTTGCTTATGAACGTATTCCGAAATGAGGTTAAGAACGAAATTCGCTTTCCATTCGATGTGCTGGCATCTGATGACGAGCAAAAGCGCGCTGCGGCTCTTTTTATTCGAAACGAGTTCCTTGCAGATATCTATCCCGCAGAAATCCGTAAGTCCGGCGACGCTCTTATAATACGCGGAAAACGACGCCGACGTCGCTTCCTTGTTATAGAGCATTATCGGCACCGAATCGAACGCAAGCGCTCTGAATCCGTTCTTTATGACGAGCGAGGCGTCTTTATATACGCCGGCTATGAACACGAGCAGTTTTTCAACGTAATCGGCGCCCTTTCCGAGGACCGTTTCGCTGACTCTGAGTATGGATTCGGAAAGGAGGAGCTTGCCGCTGTAACGGCCGTATTTGCCGGAAAAGCCCGAGATCAGGTCGAACTGCTCGGCGCTCACGTTTTTGAACGCCTCCGCCGAATACGCGCCGGAAGCGCAGTACATAAGATACGCGCCGGCAATATCCGGAGCGGCTTTTTCAAGGTCCGTATAGTTGTCGAGATAATAGTGGAACGCTCTGATCTTTTCGTAATCGTGCATATATGCGTCTTCAAGGAACGCGAACAGGACCTCCTCCGCCGCGGTCAGCCCGGAAGGAGTCCATATCACGCCGTCGAAAATATCGAAAACGATGAATTTATCGTTTACGGCGTAAGCTTCGCCGTAAGCCGTTCCCTTGGCGGTAACGCCGCATATATCGACGTTTTCGGCTTCGGGATCGTAGGCGTACGTGGAAAACGAGATCTTTTTCGCAAACGAACGCGGCAGGGCGTAGTTTAGCGCGGCGATCCAGAGCACGATATTCTCCTGCTCGTCGCATATAACGATCTTTTTGCCGAGCTCGTCCTTACGCAGAAGCGCAGTGAACATATTCTTGAACACGTTGAAATTGCCCTGCGAAGAGAGGAATTTCATAACCCTGTTCACGCTGACGCCGCCCGCCGGTACGATCGCCGGCTCCGGCAGATACGCCGTTCCGGTATCGGTATCGACCATCTGCTTCGGAGGCTGAGTGAAGAACATCGGCGAACCTATCAGATCGCACGGATACGCGTCGGTATCCCCGTCTCCGAAAAGAACGCTGTGGCTGATATGATCCGGTCCGTCGCCGAAAGGATTGCGCCCGAGGCATGCCGATCTTGTGATCGCGTACTCGTTTTTCGCGCATCTGTAAGCGTACGATACGGGCAGGCAGGAGATTATTCTCTCGGTCATCTCCACCCCGTCGCCGAGCTCCGGCGCTCTGTATGCGCAAAGCGATTCTCCGAAAGCGTTGTTATAGGGAAAATTTCTGTCCGCGCTGACGACGCCGAAGCCGGCTCCGCCGCCGAACAGGCCGCATCTGCGGCAGCTGTGTAATATCTGATGTAAGCTCATATATCCGTACCTCGTGTAGAGTTATTTCGTTTCAAGAGAAAGTAAGATCCGCAGAGTTTCATCGGGATCCGTTTTTGAGTTGACCTTCGTACGCGCCGATACGACCGTACCGTTTTCATCTATGATAAAAGTCGATCTGACCGTGCCGAACGAGGTCTTGCCGTACAGTTTTTTCTCGCCGTAGACTCCGTACGCTTTTATCATTTCCATATCCGGATCGGAGAGCAGAACGAACGGCAGGCCGTGTTTTTCTTTGAATTTAACGTGCGACTGCACCGTGTCGCGGCTTACGCCGACGACCTCCGCGCCCGCTTCTGTGAATTTGCCGTAAAGCGCGGCGTATCCGAGCGCCTGCGCGGTACAGCCCGAAGTATTGTCTTTCGAATAGAAATATATCACCGTTTTTTTGCCCGAAAAGCTTTGCAGGGTGCGGATCTGCCCGTTCTGATCGGGCAGGCTGAATTCGGGGGCTTTTTCGTTTATTTTGACCATTTATATCCTCCTATACCGTCAAGAGAGACGTATACGATCTTTTTGTTCATTCTTTTCGCCGTCTCGACCGTGTTTTTCGTACCGCCCGGCAATATGCGGTCTTCGTCGCATACCGCGATCAGCCCGTCGCATCTGTTCACCATATAGCGGTTCCGTTCGTTATAAAGTCTCGGATAATCCGACGGCGCCGCGTTTCTTTCGAGAACGATCTTTCCGTTCGCGTTTTTTATGATCCTGTCGTAAAGCGCGAGTTCTTCGCGCGGCACGGTGTTTCTCTGCCCGTCGAACGGTATCGCGCACCAGAGCTCCAGACCGAGTCTGCCGCGAAGCGTGAGCACCGCGTCGGCGGCGATAAGATCCGAGCCGCGGCACATACCCGTCAGAAAGTATTTTACTCCGAGCTCCGCCTGCTCGGTCACCGTTCTCATGATGCGGACCTTGAGCTGAGTGAAATTGTCCGCGGTAAGAGGAAAAGGCAGTTTTTCCGTTCTGTAACCGGTGAATGCGAGTGAAATATATCTGCTCATCTGTGCTCCGAATTAACTTAGTATTTCCATTATAAACTATATTTTCATAAAAATCAATACCTAAATACTATGAAAAAAAACTTTTTTTCTTGACATTTGTATTTTTGCGTGATATAATATTATGAATTATTATGTGATAAGTTCGGAGATAGTATGGGAAAATACAGACTGCAGCGGATAAACGACGAAATAGTAAAGGAAATGGCAAGGATCCTGCGCGATATCAAGGATCCGAGAGTGACCGGAAGCATGACTACCGTCACCGGATGCGACGTTTCGCCGGATCTCAAATACGCGAAAATATATTTTTCGTTTCTCGATCCGGTAAAAACGCCGGAGGAAGCCGCGGAAAAGCGCGCCGAGATCAAAAAGGGCCTCGTTTCGGCTCACGGCTTTATCAGGCGCGAGCTTGCCGCGTCGCTCAATCTGCGCGTAACGCCCGAGCTTACGTTCGTCGCCGACACGTCGGCTGAATACGGCAGCGAGATAAACAAAATACTGAACGAAATAAAGGCAGAGGACGAAAAGCGAAAGAAAGAGGAAAACGATGAATAATCTGACTCCGAACGACGCGGGCAGACTTCTGCTTGAACACGACGGTTTCCTGGTGCTTACTCATAAAAACCCGGATCCGGATACTCTCGGCTCCGCTCTCGCGCTCGTGACGACGCTTTGCGCGGCGGGAAAAAGCGCGCGCGCCGTATGCTCCGACCCGGTACCCGAAAGCAAGCTTTCTCTTTTCGGCGGATACACGTTCAAGGACGACGGATCGCCTTATTCCTACGTTGTGACGGTCGACGTCGCCGATACCGTTCTTCTCGGAGACTTCGAGGATCTGAGCGGCAGCGTCGATCTCATGATAGATCACCACGTTCTGCGCTGTGCGCTTGCGGAAAACGTCTGCGTCGACCCGTCGGCGGCGGCGTGCGCGGAGATCGTTTACGATATATGCCGCGCGATATGCGCCGAAAGCGGCGCAGGTCTTACGAAAGAAGCCGCCTCGTATCTGTACGCGGGGATTTCCGCCGATACCGGCGGATTCATATATTCGAACACGACGTCGAGAACTCATATGATCGCGGCGGCGCTTCTCGGACTCGGTATAAATTCCGCGGAAATAAACGAGATTTTACATATAATAAAACCCGAAGCGCGTATACGCGCCGAGGCGTTCGTCGCTTCGAAGATGATACGCAGTATGAACGGCAGAATAGCCTCCGTGGCGATAACGCTTTCCGACATGGAGCTTCTCGGCTGCAGCGACGAAATGCTCAGCGAGATAGTCAATATCCCGCGCTCGGTGGAGGGCGTGGATATCGCGGTATCTCTTCGCGAGGTCAAGCCGGGCGAATATAAAGTATCGCTCCGTTCACGCTCATCCGACGTATCCGAGGTGGCGGCGGTATTCGGCGGGGGCGGACATATGAAAGCCGCAGGCTGCACCGTTACGGCGGACGATCCCGAAAAAGCCCGCGCCGCGGTAGTCGCCGAATGCAGAAAAAGGATTAAACTCGATTCAAAGGGATGAATGTTACGAAAGATAACGAAAGATATACGCTCGGTCGGTGCGACGTCGCCGTCGTAGGCGCAGGTCACGCCGGCATCGAAGCGGCTCTCGCCGCGGCAAGGCTCGGGCTTGATACGATACTGTTCACGATGAATCTCGACTCGGTCGGGAATATGCCGTGCAACCCGTCGATAGGCGGCACGGGCAAGGGTCATCTCGTTTTCGAGATAGACGCGCTCGGCGGCGAGATGGGCAGAGCCGCCGATCTCGTCACGCTTCAGAACAGGATGCTCAACTCCGGCAAGGGTCCCGCCGTACATTCCAAACGCGTTCAGGCGGACCGCGCCGCTTACCACACGCTGATGAAGCACACGCTCGAAACGACCGAACGCCTCCGGCTTTACCAGGCGGAAATAACGGAGGTCCTCGTCGAAAACGGCTCGGTAACGGGCGTCGTCACCTCGCTCGGCGCGGTGTTTGACTGCAAGGCGGCGGTGATATGCGCCGGAACGTATCTGAACGGAAGGGTGATCGTCGGCGAACACGCCTACTCATCCGGTCCGGACGGACTTCTGCCCGCAAATTCACTTACGGCGGCTCTGGAGAATATAGGCGTAAGGATGATGCGGTTCAAGACCGGTACTCCGCCGAGAGTGCTCAGATCGAGCGTTGAGCTCGACAAGCTCGAACTGCAGAGTGGCGATACGGATATACCGTTTTCGTCGCTTACGGACGACGAAGAAATGGCGTCGAGGCCGGATATACCGTGTTATATAGTATATACTAATGAGAAAACGCACGAAATAATCAGATCGAATCTTCACAGATCTCCGCTTTTCAGCGGTATGATCGAGGGCGTCGGCCCGAGATACTGCCCGAGCATCGAAGACAAGGTCGTGAGATTTGCCGATAAGGAACGGCATCAGCTTTTCGTCGAGCCGCTCGGAGAGAATACGGAAGAGCTTTATATCCAGGGCTTCTCCTCTTCTCTGCCGGCAGACGTGCAGGTGCGGATGCTCCGTACGCTCCCGGGATTTGAGCACGCGCTGATAATGAGGCAGGCGTACGCGATAGAATACGACTGCATCGATCCGACTCAGCTTTACCCGACGCTTGAATTCAAAGAGATATCGGGTCTTTACGGCGCAGGTCAGTTCAACGGCACGTCGGGCTACGAGGAAGCCGCCGCTCAGGGGCTTATCGCCGGCATAAACGCCGCCTTGAAGCTCAAAGGCGAAGAGCCGCTGATACTGTCGAGGATGGACGCTTACATCGGCGTTCTGATAGACGATCTCGTCACGAAAGGTACGAACGAGCCTTACCGTATAATGACGTCGAGAAGCGAGTACAGACTCATACTGCGGCAGGATAACGCGGACGAGCGCCTCACAAAGGAAGGTCACAGAGTCGGGCTCATAAGCGACGAAAGATACGAAAAGTTCCTGGAGAAGCAGAAACGCATACAAAACGAGATCGAACGCGCCGAGAATACCACGATAAAAATGAGCGACAGGCTGAACGCCGTGCTTGAACAGGCCGGTACGGCTCCGCTCACAGCGGGGATCAGACTTGCGGAGCTTTTGCGCCGTCCGCAGGTGACGTACGATCTCATAACGGAGTTCGATCCGACGAGGACCGAGAGCAAACGCATACTCGAATGCGCTCAGATCCGCATAAAATACGAAGGCTACATCAAAAAACAGCTTGCCGCAGCCGAAAGGCAGAAAAAGCTCGAGAACAAAAAGATACCGGAAGGACTCGATTACTCGAAGATACCGGGGCTCAGACTCGAAGCGCAGGCGAAATTGAACGCGATAAAGCCGAAAAGCATCGGTCAGGCGGCGCGGATAAGCGGCGTTTCCCCTGCCGACATATCGGTTTTACTTATAAGATTAGGCGAATAAAGAGAGGTAAATCATGACTACTGAAAAGAAAAAAGAACTGATGCGTCTGGCGACGCACATACGCATGGATATACTGACCGAGGTATACTCGGCAAATTCCGGTCATCCCGGCGGCTCGCTCTCGATAGCCGACACGCTCGCTTATCTTTACAGCGAGGTCCTGAGAGTCGATCCGGAAAAGCCCGCCTGCCCCGACAGAGACAGATTCGTTTTATCGAAGGGTCACACGGCGCCCGCGCTTTACGCGGTGCTTGCGGAACGCGGCTTCATACCGAAAGAAGATCTGACCGGTTTCAGAAACATCAACAGTTATTTACAGGGCCACCCGGATATGAAACACACTCCGGGCTGCGACATGACGTCCGGTTCGCTCGGTCTCGGCATATCCGCCGCGGCGGGCATGGCTCTCGGAGCGAAAATTCAGGGCAAGGATTTCCGCGTTTACGCGATGCTCGGCGACGGCGAGCTTGCCGAAGGTCAGGTATGGGAGGCTTCGATGTTCTCCGCCCACTATAAGCTCGACAATCTCTGCGCGTTCGTCGACTGGAACGGACTTCAGATCGACGGCAGGATCGTGGACGTTATGAATTCAACGCCGATAGACAAGAAATTCAGAGCTTTCGGCTGGTACGTTCAGGTGATAAACGGTCACGATTTCGACGAGATCGAAAAAGCGGTCGGCAAAGCGAAAAAGACGAAAGGCAAGCCTTCCGTGATAATACTCAAAACGGTCAAGGGCAAGGGCGTTTCGTATATGGAAGACAAGGCGAGCTGGCACGGAGCCGCTCCGAACGAAGAACAGTACAAACTCGGCATGGCGGAGCTTAACGCCGCGCTTGAAGCGATAGACGCGTAAGGAGGTAAACCGAAATGGCAGACAAAAAAGCAACGAGAGAAGCCTACGGAGAGGCTCTTGCCGAATTCGGCGCAAAATACGATAAATTA
This sequence comes from uncultured Ruminococcus sp., assembly GCA_902773455.1. GTDB lineage: Bacteria > Bacillota > Clostridia > Oscillospirales > CAG-272 > UBA1248. The sequence continues at coordinate 6,068 of CACYEW010000295.1, read as the reverse complement.
GTGGTGCTCGACGCGGACCTCGCGGGAGCCACAAAGACGGCTACCTTCAAAAAAGCGTTTCCCGAAAGACATTTCGACTGCGGTATAGCGGAGGGCAATATGGTATCCGCGGCGGCGGGACTTTCGACGACGGGGCTCATACCCTTCGCGTCGTCGTTTGCGATGTTCCTCGCCGGCAGAGCTTTCGAGCAGATCAGAAACTCGATAGGCTATCCGCATCTCAACGTAAAATTAGGCGCCACGCACGGCGGCATCACCGTCGGCGAAGACGGAGCGACGCATCAGTGCCTCGAGGATTTCTCCGTTATGAGAACGATCCCCGGCATGACTGTCATATGCCCCGCCGATGCGACGGAAACGCGCGCGGCGGTCGAAGCGGCGATCAATTTCGTCGGTCCCGTTTATCTGCGCTTCGGACGTGCGGCAACTCCCGTACTTTTCGATAAAGAAACGTATAAATTCGAGATCGGCAAGGGCGTCGTTATGGCGGACGGAGCCGACGTGACGATAGCCGCGAACGGCTATATGGTCGACATAGCTCTGCAGGCGAGAGAGCTTCTCAAAAACGACGGCATCGACGCGGCGGTATTGAACATCCATACGATAAAACCGCTCGATAACGAGCTCATACTCTCGTACGCAAACAAGACCGGCGCGATAGTCACCGCGGAAGAGCATAATATCATAGGCGGTCTCGGCTCAGCCGTGTGCGAAGCTGTTTGCGCCGTCGCCCCCGTTCCCGTTCTCCGCGTTGGCGTGAACGATCAGTTCGGCAGAAGCGGCAAGGTACCGCCCCTGCTCGAATACTACGGACTCACCGCGGCGAACATAGCCGAAAACTGTAAAAAAGCGATAAGTCTTAAGAAATAAAAGAAGAAGAATAATATTATGAAAAACAAGAGTAAGCGCAAAACTAACGCCGGCAAGATCACGAAGCGGATCTTACTGTGTGTTTTTACCGCGCTTATTCTTCTCTGCGCGTTCATTCTCGGCGGCGTTGCGGTCATAAACTACGGACCTTCGAAAACGGCGAGAGATCTTTTCGTCGTATCGATGCTCGAAACGTCTGCGGCGAAATTTCTCGCGACGTGGTATTTTTCGGGCGACGAGATAAATTCGATAGTGAACGAAAACGCCGTTATTCCGGACGACGGTCTGTCAGACCCGTCGCTCATAAATATAAATCCGGGCAGAACGCCGGAAACGAAGCAGGCTGATTACTATTTTCCTTTTGACGAGAAGGGGCAGCCCGTCGTGACGGAGGAACGTCCGCCCGAGGATACGAACGGCGCGGAAACGGACGCGCCGGAGGATCCTCCCGTCATAAATCCTGACAGAGAGCCGCTCGAGATAGTCGAGGTAAGAGGTTCGTCGTACGCGGGATTTCTTATGAAGGTCGCGGATCCGTCACGTCTTTTCGTCGGAGTATGCGGAAATTACGGCGACGAGAGCTCCGGCAAAACGATAATGCAGATCGCAAAATCGTACAAGGCGACGGCGGCGATCAACGCCGGCGGCTTTGAAGACAAAAACGGGACCGGCAACGGCGGCATACCGCTCGGACTCGTCATAAGTCAGGGCAGCCTGTTATACGGAAATCCCTCAACAAAATACGACGTTATCGGCTTCAATAAAAACAATATACTCATAGTCGGCAATATGACGGCTCAGGCAGCGCTCGACGCCGGGATAAGAGACGCGGTGAGCTTCGGTCCCGTTCTCGTTATGAACGGCAAGGCTTCATCCGTAAAAGGCGCCGGAAGCGGCGTCAATCCGCGTACCGCTATCGGTCAGTGCGCCGACGGAACGGTGCTTCTGCTCGTTATCGACGGGCGGCAGGCGTCTTCTCTCGGCGCGACCTACGCCGACCTGATCGAGATAATGCTCAAACACGGCGCGGTCAACGCCGCAAATCTTGACGGAGGTACATCGTCAGGTATGTATTACGACGGAAAGCTCGTCAACAAGGGGCTGTTTTTCCGCGGACTGCCGACGTGCTTTATAGTAAAATGAAGAAAAAGAAAAAACCTTCGTTTCTGACCGTATATCTCTCCGCGGTGACCTGTTTCATACTCGTCTGCATAGTGATCTACGTCGTTATGGCAGTGATGCTGAACAATTACGAAGCCGCAGCCGAGCGGAAGCGGATCGAATCAGCCGAGCAGGCGGCGATCGACGAGCGCGAAGCCGAAGAATCGCGCGCCGCCGAATCGGAGCGGCTGAAAAACGAAGCCGAAAACGAGCGGCTGAAAAACGAAGCCGATTTCAAAAAACGGCAAAGCGCCGTATCGGCGGCTGCCGAGGCGGCTGTCGCGGCGATAAAAAACGTCGCGTTCGAGCTTTCGCGAACGAGTCCTTCGGTTTATCTGACTTCTCTTGTCGCAAAGCTGAACGAAAGCGGCTCTTCACCTCTCTGCCCGTTCTGCAAGGACGGGATAAGCGAATATGAACGATCGGGTTCTCTGACGGAATATATCGATTCGCAAAGCGGAAAATACGTTCTGCAAAGCTCAAAAGGGCTTAAAGCCGAGATAACGAAGGGCGATATCCGCTTCGATATCACGCTGAAAGAGACGTATAACGACGGTTATATGCCGGATTACGGGATCGACGCGGTAAAATGCTCGCTCAGGCTCAATTCTTACACGGTATCGGCTCCGGAGGGCGCCGTAGTCACCGTGAACGGAAAGACCGCTTCGGGCGGCTCGACCGGAACGCCGTTGAAATACGCAGATATACCGGAAGTTTTCGCTCCCCCGACGGTACGTAATTACGACCTTGACGGATTTGTTTACGAACCGGCGGTCGAGGCTTCTCTCGACGGGCGGCGGCTCGTTTGCCGGAAAAACGGCTCATCGTTCGATTTTGAATACCCGGACGATGAAAACGGTCTGTATAAAGAGGAGCTTTCCGAACGGATACTGAAGCTCATATTCGACCACACCGATTTTATCGCGGGCGTATATAAATTCTCGCAGATAAAAGGCAATATGCACCCGGGCACGAAGCTTTACGAAGCGCTTTCGGGCTTCGACAACCGCTGGTATTACACTTACGACTATATAAAAAACGAGAACGCGAAGATAAGCGGCGTCAAGGCGGTTTCCGACAGGCTCGTAAAAGCGACCGTATCGTACGATCAGACGCTTTACAACTCGTCGGGCAAGCGGCTCCGCAAGGTGCCGATGAAATTCGAGGTGCTGATCGGCACACCGACAGAACCGTCGATACCGTCTCCCGACAAATCGTATCCGGAGTGGCTGCTGCTCTCCGCCGAAAACATATAAAAACCGAAAAATGAATTCATAATATATACCACAAACCGAAAGGACAGAGAAAAATGATCGACATCAAGTTTTTAAGAGAAAATCCCGAAATAGTCAAACAGAATATCAGAAACAAGTTTCAGGATGAAAAGCTCCCCCTCGTCGACGAGGTCATGGAGCTTGACAAAAAGAACAGAGCGTATATAGCCGAAGGCGACAGACTCCGCGCCGACAGAAACAGATTATCCAAGCAGATAGGCGCCCTTATGGGTCAGGGCAAACGCGAAGAGGCCGAGGCGGTAAAGGCTCAGGTCACCGCCAACGCGGAAAGACTCGCAGAGCTTGAAACGCTCGAAGCCGAATGCGCCGAGCAGATCAAAGCGATAATGATGAAGATACCGAACATAATCGATCCGAGCGTGCCGATAGGCAAGGACGATTCCGAAAACGTGGAGATCGAACGCTTCGGCGAACCGGTCACGCCCGATTTTGAAATCCCGTATCACACCGATATACTCGAATCGCTTCACGGCATCGACCTTGACAGCGCGAGAAGAGTCGCCGGCAACGGATTTTACTATCTGACGGGAGATATCGCAAGGCTCCATTCCGCGGTCATTACCTACGCGCGCGATTTCATGATCGACCGCGGCTTCACTTACTGCGTACCGCCTTTCATGATAAGATCTAACGTCGTTACCGGCGTTATGAGCTTTGCCGAGATGGACGCGATGATGTATAAGATCGAGGGCGAAGACCTCTATCTCATCGGCACGAGCGAGCATTCGATGATAGGCAGATATATCGATCAGATGCTGCCCGAAGCGCAGCTTCCGCTCACGCTCACGAGCTATTCTCCGTGCTTCCGCAAGGAAAAAGGCGCCCACGGTATAGAAGAACGCGGCATTTACAGAATACATCAGTTCGAAAAGCAGGAAATGATCGTTATCTGCAAACCCGAAGAAAGCCCGATGTGGTTCGACAGACTCTGGAAGAACACAGTCGACCTGTTCAGAACGCTCGATATCCCCGTAAGAACGCTCGAATGCTGCTCCGGCGACCTTGCCGACCTTAAGGTAAAGAGCCTCGACGTCGAGGCCTGGTCTCCGCGTCAGCAGAAATATTTCGAGGTCGGTTCCTGCTCGAACCTCGGCGACGCTCAGGCGAGAAGACTCAAAATCAGAATAAAGGGCGAAAACGGCACTTATCTGCCTCACACGCTCAACAATACCGTCGTCGCGCCTCCGAGAATGCTCATAGCGTTCGTCGAAAACAATATGAACGAAGACGGCTCCGTCAACATTCCGACCGTGCTTCAGCCGTATATGGGCGGCAAAACCAAGATCACCAAATAAACAAAGGGCGCCTTTTCGGCGCCTCTCAAAAAATCATATTCATTACCGTAAGATTTCCCGATACCGTGCGAATAAGACTGTTGAAGAAATGATCAAACGGCGGTATGATATGAAAGACGAAGGACTTGTAAAACTGATACTGTCCGATCCGGACAGAGGCATGCGGGTATTGACCGGTCAATACTCGGGTCTTATCTGTTCGGTCATACGGAAATATCTTTCACCTTCCGTTTTCTCCGATGCCGATATCGAAGACTGCGCCGCAGATACGCTGTCGGAAGCGTATTTCGGCATAAACGGCTTCGATATATCGAAATGCAGTCTTAAAACGTGGCTCTGTATGATAGCGGAGCGTAACGCGAAGGATATGCTTCGCAGGTATTACAAAACCGCCGGTACGGTGCCGCTCGACGAGGCTCTTTGCGCCGAAGACTCTGAACACGCAGAAGACAAGCTGCTCGAAGAGTCCGAAAAGAAAGCGCTCGTTTCGGCTCTGCGAAAGCTTCCGCCTGCCGACCGGGAGATCATAGTGAGAAAATTCTGGCTCTCACAACCTTCAAAACAGATAGCCGCCGAGATGCGTATGTCAGTATCGAACGTGGATACGAAAACGCATCGGGCGATATCCAAACTGCGTAAATTATTGGAGGAATAAGGTAATGAAAAATGATCTGACTGAAACCGTATCAACGCTTTCGCCCGACGAGCTCGGTGATATTCTTGAAGAAAAGTACGGCAAAAAGCTCGGCAAAAGCGAAAAAAACGGTATTTATGAAAAAGTTCGGAAAAAGACCGGACTATCAAAAAGCCCGTCGAGGCTTCGCTATGCAATAATCGCCGCCGTCGCCGCTGTGCTGATCGCCGCTTTGTCAATCGGAGCGTACGCGTACGCAGCGGACGTAAAGGAATATAACGAAGCGGTCGAATATCTCCGTTCGATAGATTTCTCTACCGAAGGTCTTACCCGCAAACAGATCAAAACGGTATACAGGACCGTTCTGAACTCCGTGCAGACGGATAACGGCAGCGAAACCGCGCTGACCGTGCCGGTAAACGGATCGGATCTGCGCGATATATCACTCCCGGCATACGTTGACGGCGGCGTAAGATATGAAATCGCAACTCACAACGACGGTACTTCATACCTGCAGAAACGCGATGGAAACACGGTTTTATGGAGCTATGACCCCGAAGGCGTTCAGATCGCCGGCTTCTGCCCTAAAAAAGACGGCGGAGTTTTCGTATGCGGATCGACGGAAATAAGATACGGCCGCGGCAACGGATTTTTGCGCTTCTGCCCGTATTATGTTATGCTCGATGAAAACGGGACCGTGCTTATGCAGACCGTCGACGATGATGAACGCATTTCGGATTTCGATTACTTTTCCGGCAACGCAAAGTGCATACGCGAAAACGAAGACGGCACTTTTCTCTGCCTCGGTTTTTG
>CACYEW010000294.1 GCA_902773455.1 uncultured Ruminococcus sp. | reverse complement strand
TCGTCGATCTGACCTATCGCGTTAAAAAGATCTTTACCGCTCATAATAAGTTCTCCTTTCTCAAAAAGGCTTTCAGCTTTTTGCGGGTGCGCGTAAGCATGGTGCGCGTGTAGTCTTCGCTCATATGAAACGCCTCGGCTATACGGCTTATGCCGAAGCCGCCGAAATATCTTGCGACGAACACGTCTTTTTCTTTTTTCGACACCGTACCGTAAAACCGCTTTACCGCCGAAGCAAGCTCCGACGCCGCATAACTGTCTTCAGCGCTGCAATCGCCCGGGAGACATTCTTCAAGCTCTTCGGTGATCGCACAGACCGTGCCGCCGCGTTTGTCGGCTCCGTTTTTACGCGCCCGGTCCACCGCTATGTTCCTTATTATTATTGCAAGATATCCTCCGAGTTCTTCCGGCTTATTCGGCGGGATCCTGTTCCACACGGCGAAAAGGGCGTCGTTTACGCATTCTTCGGCGTCGCGTTCATCGTCAAGTATGTTCATGGCGACGGCGCGGCAGTAATTGCCGTATTTCCGCTCTATGGCGGTCAGCGCGTTCTGGTCGCGGTCAAAAAGCATTTCGATTATTTTTTTGTCGGTCATACTTTTTACCCCCTTCACCTGTAAAGTCGTAAAACACGGATGATTGTGATCAAATAAATTATAATTTTTTCAAAAAGATTTGTCAAGTGCGAAAACGCCGGTTTATTCTTTTTCCGCACGGTCGTTTCAAAGCCTCGGGCGCTTCGCTCCGTAAAAGAAAAACCGTTTATATACGCTTCGGCATATAAACGGTTTTGGATTTATCCTCTTCTCTCTTCGATCAGCGGCTTGTCCCAAAAGATCCTGCCGCCCTGCTCCTCTGCGAGCGCGTCGGCTTTTTCAAAGAGGATCTTCATATATTCCTCTTCTTTTTTCTTCGAGCGTCTGCCTTTGCCGTGATATAAGACCGTTGAGAAATACGCGTCGTAGGAGATACGGAAATCTTTTTCGTCTTCGTGCGGGAAGAAGCTGACCGAGACTTCGTATTTTATCATACCGGAATCTGATTCGGCGGTGAGCTTTACGTTTGCCGCGCGGCGTTTTACGCCGTTATAAGTCAGATCCGCCTCAAAATATCTTTCGTATACGTCTATTGTTTTCATATATCAGAATAACCCGCTTATTTTGCCGTTTTCGTCGACGTCTATTTTTTCAGCCGCAGGTACTTTCGGAAGTCCGGGCATTGTCATTATGTCTCCCGTGAGAACTACTATGAAGCCGGCTCCTGCGGAGACTTTGACGTTTTTGACCGTGATCTTGAAGTTTTCCGGCGCGCCGAGCTTCGACGGATCGTCGGAAAAGCTGTACTGTGTTTTGGCGATACAAACGGGCAGTCCCCCGAAGCCGAGCGCGGTGAGCTGGTCGATCTGCTTTTTAGCGGCGGGAAGGATATTCACTCCGTCGCCGCCGTAGACGCGTTTTGCGACCGCTTCGATCTTCTCTTCTATGCTCATATCGAGACTGTACGAGAATTCAAAGTTCTTTTCTTTGATATCGCAGAGTCTTACGACCTCTTCGGCGAGCGCTATGCCGCCCTTGCCGCCTTCAGCCCAGACGGTGGAGAGCCTTACGTTGACGCCGAGCGCTTTGCATTTTTCTATTATGAATTCTATTTCTTTATCCGTATCGGTCGGGAATCTGTTCACCGCCACGACGCAGGGGAGCTTATACACGTTTTTGATGTTCGAAACGTGACGGAGCAGGTTCGGTATACCGGCTTCAAGAGCTTTCAGATCCTCTTTGCCGAGCTCGGTCTTCGGAAGACCGCCGTGCATTTTGAGAGCTCTTACGGTCGCGACTATTACCACGGCGTCCGGCACGAGTCCCGACGCGCGGCATTTGATGTCGAGGAATTTCTCGGCGCCGAGATCTGCGCCGAATCCGGCTTCCGTAACGGTGTAATCGCCGAGCCTGAGCGCTAATTTCGTCGCCATAACGGAGTTACAGCCGTGCGCGATATTTGCGAACGGTCCGCCGTGAACGAACGCGGGAGTGCCTTCGAGCGTCTGAACGAGGTTCGGTTTGAGCGCGTCTTTCAGAAGCGCCGCCATCGCTCCGACGGCTTTGAGATCGCCCGCTGTGACGGGCTTGTCGTCGTAGGTATAACCGACGATTATATTCGACAGACGTCTCTTGAGATCGGATACGGAGTCGGAGAGGCAGAATACAGCCATTATCTCCGAGGCGACGGTTATATCGAAACCGTCTTCACGCGGCACGCCGTTCGTTCTGCCGCCGAGGCCGTCGACGATGAAGCGGAGCTGTCTGTCGTTCATATCGACGCAGCGTTTCCACGTGATCTTTTTAGTATCTATGCCGAGCGCGTTGCCCTGCTGTATATGGTTGTCGAGCATAGCCGCGAGCAGATTGTTCGCCGCGCCTATCGCGTGAAAATCGCCCGTGAAATGCAGGTTAATATCCTCCATCGGCACGACCTGTGCGTAACCGCCGCCGGCGGCGCCGCCTTTGACGCCGAATACGGGGCCGAGCGACGGTTCGCGGAGCGCAACCGTGACCTTTTTGCCGAGTCTTGCAAGACCGTCGGATAAGCCTATCGTCGTGGTGGTCTTGCCTTCGCCGGCGGGCGTGGGCGTTATCGCCGTTACGAGTATCAGCTTGCCGTTTTCTTTTTTGCATTCGTCGTATAAAGAGAAATCAAGCTTCGCCTTGTATTTGCCGTAAGGCTCGACGAATTTTTCATCGATACCGAGTTTTTTCGCTATCTCGGTTATCGGTCTCATTTCGCATTTTTGCGCGATTTCGATATCGGATAAATAAGCCATTATCTTCTCTCCTTAATATATCGGATATTTTGAACAGAGTTCTTTGACTTCCGCCTGAACGCGTTTTTGATTGTTTTCGGGATCTTTTATCATATCGGATATAAAACCGGCTATGAGTTCCATTTCGGGTTCTTTGAAGCCGCGCGTCGTAACGGCGGGCGTACCGATACGCAGACCGCTCGTGATGAACGGGCTTTGCGGATCGTTCGGTATCGTATTTTTGTTGGCGGTTATATTGACCGAATCGAGGCGGTGCTCGAGATCCTTTCCGGTCACGCCGCAGTTTACGAGTTTTAACGTCATAAGATGGTTGTCCGTACCGCCGGAGACGATGTCGACGCCCTTTGATAACAGACTGTCGCAGAGGACTTTCGCGTTTTTGACTATCTGCGCCCCGTAGGCTTTGAATCCGTCGGTCATCGCTTCGCCGAGCGCGACGGCTTTTGCGGCGATTATGTGCATGAGCGGGCCGCCCTGAGTGCCGGGGAATATCGCCTTGTCTATCGCTTTGGCAAGCTCTTCTTTACAGAGTATCATGCCGCCGCGCGGACCGCGAAGAGTTTTATGCGTTGTAGTGGTGACGACGTGGGCGTACGGTACCGGCGACGGATGCACGCCCGCGGCGACGAGCCCGGCGATATGCGCCATATCGACCATGAGGTACGCGCCGACCTTGTCCGCGATCTCTCTGAAGCGCTTGAAATCGATAATACGCGAATAAGCGCTCGCGCCGGCGATTATGAGCTTAGGCTTACATTCAAGCGCAATACGCTCGACCTCGTCGTAATCTATAGTCTCGGTGACGGGATCGACGCCGTACGGGACGATATTGAAGTATTTGCCCGAGATGTTGACGGGCGAGCCGTGCGAGAGGTGACCGCCCTGCTGCAGATTCATGCCGAGGACGGTATCGCCCGGCTGCAGCAGCGCGAAAAATACTGCGAGGTTCGCGCTCGCGCCGCAGTGCGGCTGAACGTTTGCGTGCTCCGCGCCGAACAGCTCGCAGGCGCGTTTTCTCGCGATCTCCTCGACGATATCTACACACTGACAGCCGCCGTAATAGCGCTTGCCGGGGTAGCCTTCGGCGTATTTGTTCGTGCAGATGGAGCCCATGGCCTTGAGCACCTCTTCTGTCACGTAATTCTCGGATGCGATGAGTTCGAGGCCGGATTTCTGGCGCTCATGTTCCTTCTTGATCAGGTCGATGATTTGG
>CACYEW010000293.1 GCA_902773455.1 uncultured Ruminococcus sp. | reverse complement strand
GGGGGTTCGCGGAGGCAAATTTCACACGCGAAGCGTATTTAACCGCCGAAGGCGATTTCACTGCGGCGTCAGCCGCCCGGGGTGGGGATCCCCCGCAGGCGGTGGAACTGTAATTATATATGACGTTGGCGGGGGAAGAGCCGGTTTGCGCGCAGACGGCAATCAAAAAGCGCCGGCGGTCCGCCGACGCTTTTTTAAGCAATCCTTATATTTCAAACGTACCTTCGAATACCATAACGGCGCTGCCGGTCAACGTAACGCGTTCATCGCTGTAATTGACCGTGAGATCTCCGCCGGGCAGATGCACCGTGACGTCGGCGCCTTTTTCGCAAAAGCCGTTTTCAACGGCTGCTGCAGCGGCGGCGCAGGCGCCCGTTCCGCACGCCATGGTCATACCGTTTCCGCGCTCCCATACGCGGACTCTGAGCTCCGTTTTGCCGATCACGCGCACGAATTCGGCGTTCACCCTCTCGGGAAACACCGGCAGACGTTCGAATTCAGGGCCGATCTCCGAAAGATCGAGAGAATCGGGCGAGTCGCAGAATACGACCGCGTGAGGATTGCCGACCGAAACTCCCGTCACGCCGTATACCGTACCGTTGACGCGCAGCGGCACGTTTACGAACGGATCCGCTTCGACGAGCGCCGGCAGATCCGCCGGGCAAAGCGACGCTTTTCCCATATCCACGGTGACGGAGCTGACTTTTCCGTCGCGCAGATACAGTCTGAGCATATGCACGCCGCTTTGCGATTCCACTGTCATGTATTCGCTTCTTACGTAGCCCTTGTCGTACAGATATTTGGCGACGCAGCGGATGCTGTTGCCCGCCATTTTCCCCTCCGATCCGTCTTTATTGAAGATACGCATTTTCGCGTCGGCGACGGATGAACGCCCGATAAGCACTATCCCGTCGCCGCCTATGCCGGTATGCGGAGCGCAGAGACTTACGCAGAGCGATTCGGGGCAGGTGATGCGGTCGTCGAAATTCCCGATGAAAATATAATCGTTGCCGCACGACTGCATTTTCGCGAATTTCACCGTTTCGCGGAAAAGGCGCATATGATTTATGTCGACCAGCTCCGTATTTTCGTCGGTGAAGCGGCTCTCGATACTCTTTGCGAGGGCGTTCGCCGTGTCGAGCGACGTGAAAGCGGGAATGCCGAGCTGCATCGCGCGGCGGTGGAGCAGAGTATAGTCGCCGACGGTCGCGTCCTTCACCGCGCCGGTATAGACGATGACCGAAATTTTTCCGCTTTCCATAAGATCGGTGATCTCGGAGCTTTTGCAGAGATCGGCGGCCGTATTCACGGGCAGACCGAGGCTCCTTATCGCGTTTGCGGTGCCGGAGGTGGCGTAGAGCGTGAAGCCGAGCGAGTAAAACCGTTCGGCGACGCCTCCGACCTCCTGATAATCGCCGTCCGCGACGCTTAAAAGCACTCCGGATCTTTTATCCCGCGGACCGGGAATTTTCAGACCCGCCGCGCAAAGACCCTTGTAAAGCGCTTCGGCGACGGTCTTTCCGATGCCGAGCACTTCGCCCGTCGATTTCATCTCAGGTCCGAGTATGGAGTTTGCGTCGCTGAGCTTTTCGAAAGAGAAGACCGGTACCTTCACGGCGACGTAAGGCGACGTGCGGTAAAGCCCGACGCCGTATCCGAGAGAGCGAAGCGGTTCGCCGAGCATGACCCGGGACGCGAGATCGACCATCGGGACACCCGTTACCTTGCTGATATAAGGCACGGTGCGGGAAGCGCGCGGATTTACCTCTATGACGTAAAGCTCGTTTTCGAATATGAGATACTGTATGTTGACGAGTCCCTTTGTGCCGAGCGCGAGAGCGAGCTTTTCGGAGACTCCGGCAATGAGCGAAAGCTGGGGATCGTTGAGGTTGTAGGGCGGATATACGGCTATCGAGTCGCCGCTGTGCACTCCGGCGCGTTCTATATGCTCCATCACGCCGGGTATCAGCACGTCGCGCCCGTCGGAGATCACGTCGACCTCAAGCTCTATGCCGGGCATATATTTATCGATAAGCACCGGATTTTCGATACCTCCTGAAAGGATCCGGTTCATATAATCCGTCGTTTCCTCTTTGTTTTTCGAGATCGTCATATTCTGTCCGCCGATAACGTACGAGGGGCGCAGAAGCACGGGATAACCGAGCTTTTCAGCCGCGTTCACCGCTTCTTCGAGCGTTACCACGGCTTCTCCCTTAGGGCGGCGTATGCCGAATTCTTCGAGCAGACGGTCGAAGCGGGCGCGGTCCTCGGCTATGTCTATGCCCTCGGCGGAGGTGCCGAGAATCCTTATTCCGCGGTCGCGCAAAAATCCCGTCAGCCTGATAGCGGTCTGACCGCCGAACGCCACGACCACGCCTGTCGGATTCTCGACCTTTATGACGTTCCATACGTCCTCAGGCGTTAAAGGCTCGAAATAAAGGCGGTCCGCCGTGTCGAAGTCGGTGGAGACGGTCTCGGGGTTGTTATTTATTATCACCACGTCGTGACCGGTCTTCTGCAAGGTCCACACCGAATGCACCGAAGAATAATCGAACTCGATGCCCTGACCTATGCGTATCGGTCCCGAACCGAGCACGAGCACCACCGGTCTGCCGCTCCTTTTGAATCTGCGGGCGTCGCAGGCTTTGTCGGCGCACGAATAGAAATACGGCGTTTCGGCGTCGAATTCGGCGGCGCAGGTGTCGACCATTTTATAAGACGCGTCGAATTCCGGAAGCCGGTCCGCGCCGCTGATGCGGCGTATCGCGGCGTCGGTATAGCCGAGCCGCTTCGCCTTTTCATAATCGCCCTGCCGCAAGCCGTGTTCTTCGAGCGATTTTTCAAAATCGGCGAGATTTTTCAGTTTATGCAGAAACCACGGATCTATCATCGTGATCCCGTGGATTTTTTCAACGCTCATACCGGATCTGATCGCTTCGAAAACGGTGAAAAGCCGTCTGTCGTCCTGCGCGGCGAGACGGGCTTCGAGCGGTTCATCCGATATCGGGGCGGCGTTAAGCGTGTCGAGAGATATCTCGGCGCCGCGAACGGCTTTCATCAAAGCAGCTTCAAAGCTCTGCGCTATCGCCATTACCTCGCCCGTCGCCTTCATCTGCGTGCCGAGACGGCGGCTCGAGCCGGCGAATTTGTCAAACGGCCATTTCGGAAATTTGACCGTCACGTAATCGAGAGCCGGCTCGAAACAGGCGCAGGTCTTTTTCGTGATGTCGTTCTGTATCTCGTCGAGCGTGTATCCGAGCGCGATCTTCGTCGATATTTTCGCTATCGGGTATCCGGTCGCTTTGGACGCGAGCGCGGAGGAACGCGATACCCTCGGATTGACCTCGATGACGGCGTATTCGAAGCTTTCCGGATCGAGAGCGAACTGACAGTTGCATCCGCCCTCTATGCCTATCGCCGTAACGATGTCGAGCGCGGCGGTGCGGAGCATCTGATATTCTTTGTTTGAAAGCGTCAGAGCGGGCGCGACGACTATCGAATCGCCCGTGTGTATTCCGACCGGATCGAAATTCTCCATCGAGCAGACCGCGATCACGTTGCCCTTTTTGTCGCGCACCGTCTCGAATTCTATCTCCTTCCAGCCGGAGACGCATTTTTCTATCAGGACCTGCGTGATCGGAGACAGATCGAGTCCCGTCTTTGCGATGACGGCAAGCTCTTCTCCCGTTTCCGCGATACCTCCGCCGGCGCCTCCGAGAGTGAACGCCGGGCGCACTATGACGGGATATCCGATCGCATCCGCGGCGTCGAGCGCCGCCTGCACGTCGGTCGCCGTCATCGAAGGCACGACGGGCTGACCGATCTTTTTCATCGTGATACGGAAAAGCTCGCGGTCCTCCGCCTTTTCTATGGCGTCTATACCCGAGCCGAGAAGCCGTACCCCGTATTTTTCGAGAGTCCCGTCGCGGTACAGCCGCATCGCGAGCGTGAGCCCCGTCTGACCGCCGAGACCGGCGAGAAGTCCGTCCGGCCGTTCTTTTTCTATTATACGCCTGAGAGTCGCTTCGTTTTGCGGCTCGAGGTATATCTCATCGGCAAGATGCTTGTCCGTCATTATCGTCGCGGGGTTCGAGTTCACGAGAACGGTGTCTATCCCCTCGGCTTTGAGCACGCGGCAAGCCTGAGCTCCGGCGTAGTCGAATTCCGCCGCCTGACCGATGACTATCGGTCCCGAGCCTATGACGAGCACTTTGCGTATCGAATTATCCTTCGGCAAGCTTTTTTCCTCCCATCATCGAAATAAACCGGTCGAACAGGAACGCCGTGTCGTTCGGACCGGCGCAGGCTTCGGGGTGGAACTGCACGGTGAAGCAGTCTTTGTCTTTATATTCGAGCCCTTCGCAGCTGCCGTCGTTCATGTTCACAAACGACAGACGCGCCGTATCTCCGAGACTTTCCGTTACGACCGCGTAGCCGTGATTCTGGCTCGTTATATACGTTCTGTCCGTGCCGAGCTCCTTTACGGGCTGATTTACGCCGCGGTGACCGAATTTGAGCTTTACCGTTCTGCCGCCCATCGCGAGCGCCGCGAGCTGATGCCCGAGGCAGATGCCGAAGACCGGCTTTCTGCCTATGAGCTTTTTTATCTGTTCTATGCAGTAAACGTTCTCGGCGGGATCGCCCGGACCGTTTGAAAGCATTATACCGTCCGGATCCCGTTCGAGTATCGCCTCGGCGGGCGTATCGTACGGCACGACCGTGACCTTACAGCCGCGGCGGAGAAGCGAACGGACAATGTTTTTCTTCGCGCCGTAATCGATAAGCGTTACGGAATATTTTACCTCACCCTCCGGCAGATACGTTTCGGCTTTCTTTCCGCTCACGCGGCCGACCGCGTTTTCGACGCGGTATTTGCCGATAAAAGACGTCTCAGACGGTAAAACGTCGCAGATCGCGGCGTTCATAACGCCCTCGTCGCGCAATATCCTCGTCAGCTCTCTCGTATCCACTCCGCAGATGCCGGGGATGTTTTTTCTTTTCAGAAATTCGTCGAGCGCGTATCCGGAGCGGAAATTCGACGGCTCGCCGCATATCTCGCGTACGACGTAGCCCGCCGCGGCGGGCTCGCCCTCGAAATCTTCTTCGATAACGCCGTAGTTTCCGATAAGAGGAAACGTCTGGACTATTATCTGTCCGGCGTAGCTCGGATCGGTCAGCGTTTCGAGATAACCTGTCATACCCGTGGTGAATACGAGCTCCCCGACGGAGTCGCCCGCCGCGCCGATGCGCTCACCCTTGAAAACGGCGCCGTTATTCAGTAAAAGATACGCCATATCTTCTCCTTAAAGCGTCGCCGCCATAACGGCTTTGATCGTGTGCAGACGGTTTTCCGCCTCGTCGAAAACGACGGATCTGACGTCCTCGAACGCCTCGTCGGTCACCTCCATACAGTCTATGCCGAATTTATCGTATATTTCTTTTCCCGTCGTTGTTTTAAGATCGTGGAAAGCCGGCAGGCAGTGCATGAAAAGACAGGCGCCGCCGGCGGCGTCAAGAAGCTCTTTCGTCACGCGGTACGGAGAAAGGTCTTTTATCCGTTCTTCCCAGACCGACGCCGGTTCTCCCATCGATACCCATACGTCGGTATATATCGCGTCCGCGCCCTTTACGGCGGCCGCGGGATCCGTTTCGAAGCTGAGCTTCGAGCCGGTCGTTTTCGCGATATCTTCGCATATCTTTACGAGCTTTTGATCGGGAAAGTATTTTTCGGGCGCGCAGGCGGTGAAATCCATACCGACCTTCGCGCAGCCGACCATGAGCGAATTCGCCATATTGTAACGCGCGTCTCCCGTGAAAACGAGCTTTTTGCCCGAAAGCGAGCCGAGATGCTCTCTTACCGTCAGAAGATCCGCCAGGATCTGCGTCGGGTGGAATTCGTTCGTCAGACCGTTCCATACGGGCACTCCGGCGTAAGCGGCGAGCTCTTCGACGATATCCTGCCCGTAGCCGCGGTATTCGATGCCGTCGAACATCCTGCCGAGAACGCGGGCGGTGTCTTTGATGCTCTCTTTTTTGCCTATCTGCGATCCCGACGGATCGAGATACACCGCGTGCATACCGAGATCGGCGGCGGCGACTTCGAACGCGCAGCGCGTACGGGTGCTCGTTTTTTCAAATATGAGCGCTATGTTTTTGCCCGTGAAATACGCGTGGGCGATACCTTTCTTTTTCTTTTCTTTCAGCTCGGCGGCAAGATCGAGAAGCCCGGTTATCTCATCCGGCGAGAAATCGAGCAGCTTGAGAAAGCTTTTTCCGTGCAGATCCATTTTTGTATCTCCTCTCATAACGCCGCCGCTTCTTTTATTATCTCCGCCGCTTCGGCAAGAAGCCCGTCGGGGATGTTGAGCGCCGGCAAAAGTCTGACTTTATCTTTCGCGGTAAGGCATAAAACGCCTTTTTCCATAGCCGCCGCGACGACCTCCGCGGCGGGCTTTACGGTTTTCAGCCCCAGCATCAGACCGATGCCGCTCACCGCCTCGATACCGCTTGCAAATTCGAATTTTTTTCTTAAAAACGCTCCCTTTTCTTTCACCTTTGAAAGAAAATCGGGATCGAGCCGCTTCAGAATGCTCAGCGCTCCCGCCGCGGCGACGGGATTGCCGCCGAACGTGGAACCGTGATCGCCGTATCCGAGCACGTTTTCGACCTTTTCCGAAAGCAGAGCCGCTCCGAGCGGCAGACCGCCGGCAAGTCCTTTAGCCGTCGTAACGACGTCGGGGCGCAGACCGAAGTTTTCATACGCGTAAAGCGCGCCCGTTCTGCCGTTGCCGGTCTGTACCTCGTCGACCATGAAAAGAGCCCCGTTTTCGTGCGCGATATCCTGCGCCGCTTTCGCAAAACCGGCGTCGAGTTCTATCACTCCGCCCTCGCCCTGTATGCATTCGACGAGCACGGCGGCGATCTTTTCCGTTTCAAAAAGCTTTGAAAGCCCTTTTTCGTCGCCCGGCTTCACGTGAAGGAAGCCCGGCGTCATCGGGCGGAATTTTTCGTGATAATGCTCCTGCCCCGTGGCTGAAAGCGTCGTCACGGTCCTGCCGTGAAAACTGCCCTCCAGCGTTATTATTTTGTAATGATCCTCTCCGAGATTCCGCCTTGCGTATTCGCGCGCGACCTTTATCGCGCATTCGTTCGCCTCCGCCCCGGAATTTGAAAAGAAAACCTTTTTCATACCGGTCTTTTTGCACAAAAGCTCGGCAAGCTCGGCGCAGGGCGCGGAGTAATAGAGGTTTGACGTGTGCTGTATCTTCGATAACTGCGCCGTTACCGCCCCGATCCATACGTCGTCGGATATGCCGAACGACGTCACGGCGATCCCGGAGCCCATGTCTATGTACCTTTTGCCGTTTTCGTCGTAAACGAGAGAACCCTTGCCCGATACGAGCTCGACCGGGAACCTTTTGTAAGTGTGCGCTATATACGCCTCGTCTCTTTGCCTGGTGTTCATTCTTTATCCTCCCCGCCGTGTATCCACGTTCCGGCGCCTTCGTTCGTAAGCAGCTCCATAAGAATGGAATGTGGGACCCTTCCGTCGAGTATAACGACGTTTTTCACGCCGCCCGAAAGCGCTTCGAGACAGCACTCGACCTTCGGTATCATACCGCCCGATATAACGCCGCTTTTCGTTAAAGCTTCTATCTCGCTCACGTTCAGCTC
This sequence comes from uncultured Ruminococcus sp., assembly GCA_902773455.1. Classification (GTDB taxonomy): domain Bacteria; phylum Bacillota; class Clostridia; order Oscillospirales; family CAG-272; genus UBA1248. Next base: position 6,906 of record CACYEW010000293.1, on the reverse strand, counting down.
CGGGATAAGCGAAGACGGATCGTTTTTGTCGAGAAGTATGCCGTCGATATCGGTCATCATTATCAGCCGTTCGGCTCCGAGCGCGCCCGCTATGAACGCGGCGGCCGTATCGCCGTTGATGTTGTAGACGTTGCCGCCGTGATCGCTTCCGACGGTCGATATCACGGGTATGTAGCCCTTTTCGAGCAGATCGAAGACCGGCTTTATGTTCACGTCGGTCACCCTGCCCACGTAACCGAGACGGGGATCCTTCGCTTCGGCGGTGATAAGACTGCCGTCCATACCCGAAATGCCGATAGCGCGGCCGCCCCTCGATTCGAGCATATTTACGAGAGTCTTGTTTATCTTGCCGGACAATACCATCTGAACTATATCGACGGTCTCCTTGTCCGTCACGCGCAGACCGTCCACGAATTCCGGCTTTTTGCCGAGCTTTTCCATAAGGCGGCTTATCTCCGGGCCGCCGCCGTGAACGAGTACGATCTTCACGCCGATAAGGTGGAGCAGAACGATGTCGCCCATCACCTGCTCCTTGAGCGCGTCGTTCGTCATCGCGTTTCCGCCGTATTTTATCACGACCGTCTTGCCGACGTAGCGTTTGATGTATGGAAGAGCCTGGGTAAGCACCTCGGCCCTGTCCGCGTTTGAAAATTCCGTTTGCATGATTTTAACCTCTTTATGAGCGGTAATCGCCGTTTATCTTCACGTAATCGTAAGTCAGATCGCATCCCCACGCGACAGCCGATTCGCACCCGTCGTTCATATCGGCGACGATACGGACCGAAGACGCCGACAGTATCTTTTTCGCCTCGTCTTCGTCGAAATCAACGCCTCTGCCGTATTCGTAAAGCGTGAATTTTTCACCGTCACGGTCGAAATACAGACATACTTTACCGGGATCGAATCCCGCGCCCGAATAACCGAGAGCGCATATTATTCTCCCCCAGTTGGCGTCGCGGCCGAAAACGGCGGCTTTCGTAAGATTGGACGATATCACCGAGCGGGCGAGCAGCCTCGCGTCTTCTTTCGAAGCGGCGTTTACGACCTTGCATTCGATGAGCTTCGTCGCGCCCTCGCCGTCCTCCGCAAGAGCCTTCGCCTGGTGCTCGTTCACCGCGTGAAGGGCTTTTCCGAACGCTTCGTATTCCGGCGTGTCCGGCAGTATCACGGGATTTGCCGCCGCGCCGTTTGCTAAAACGATGAAGCTGTCGTTTGTCGACGTGTCGCCGTCGACGGAGATCATATTGTAAGTATCTTTGACGTCGTTCTTCACGAGTTTGGTGAGAGCCTCTTTCGATATCGCGGCGTCGGTAGTCACAAACGAAAGCATCGTGCACATATCCGGATGTATCATGCCGGACCCCTTCGATATCGCGCCGATCGTAACGGTCGCGCCGCCGATCTCAAGCTCGACCGCGAACTCTTTCGGGTGCGTGTCGGTCGTCATTATGGCAGTCGCCGCGTCAAAGCCCGATCCTTTCGCGGCAGCCTTCGCCGACACGAGCTTTTTTAACCCGGCTTTTATGCGTTCCATCGGCAAAACCGGTCCGATCACTCCGGTCGAACCGATCAGCACCGAATCCTCGGGTACGCCGAGCAGAGCCGCCGCTTCAGATGCCGTGTCGTCGCAGCATTTTAAGCCGTCTTTTCCCGTCGCGGCGTTCGCGATACCCGTGTTCACCACGACTGCCCGTACGTAAGGACTTTCTTCAACGATCCTCATATCGCGAAGCACCGGCGCGGCTTTCACTTTGTTTGAGGTGAACGCGCCCGCGGCGACGCACGGCCTTTGTGAATATATCAGAGCCATATCTTTTCGGTTTTCGTATTTTATGCCTGCTTCGACGCCTGCGGCTTCGAAGCCTTTCGGTGCGGTGACACCGCCGGGAATGATCTTCATAGATACGCCTTTCTTTTATTGAAACTGTGAATTTGAAAACTGAAAACAAGGTGCCGCATACGGGAACACCGACACTCGCTCCGTTTTTCCGGGGAACCCCCGCAGGCGACGGAGTCGCAGTGAAATACGGCTGCGCCGTGTGAAATCCGACTTCGTCGGATGAAATCGCTTTGCGATGAAATCCGGCTAACGCCGGGCTAAGGTGTCGCTTACGCGACTTTCTTTGCGGCTCTGCCGCCCTTGGGGAGTACCCACCCAAAACAATAAGAATTCTCCTTATTCACTCGATCCGCAAGGATCGAATATCACACGACCGTAAGGTCGTATATCACACTTTTGTATGCTTCGCCTGAGGCGAGGATACAAAAGTATATCACACGGCGAAGCCGTATATCATTGCGGCGTAAGCCGCTTTGCCCCCAAACCCCCTTACCCCTCCCGTCGATCACAGATCGAGGGGCGCGGCGGGATGACGCGAATCTAAGGCGTATTTTGACGTATATATTTTTAATTACTGACCCAGAAAGGCTTTTATCATGAAACGACTGTTCACTGTTATTCTCATAATCTGCACGGCGACGTCTCTTCTGACCGCCTGCGCGGAAACGCCGGATATACCGGAGGATACCGCCTCCGCGACCGCACCCGCTTCGGCGGAGAAGCCGACCGAAGCGCCGACAGAAGCGCCGGTCGATACCGCCGCGGAAACCGCCGCCGAAACTACCGGCGACTACTTTACCGATCACAAGATCGATATAACGCCCGCCGATACCTCCAAAGCCGCGGATCTGACTCTGCTCGACGACGGCTATGATATTTATCAGCTTCCCGGCAGCGGCAACGGCGGCTGGCGGTACGGTCCTTCTTACATATATTACGGCGACGGCCGCGTTGACGCGTATTTCGCTTCCGGCGGCGATTCCGGCGAATGGGACCGCATCACACACAGAAGCTCGAGCGACGACGGCAAAACGTGGTCTGCCGAAAAGATCGTCGTCTATCCCACGCCGGGCAGTATGGACCATTATTCCTGCTGCGACCCGGGCGCGGTATATTTCAACGGTTATTACTATATCGGCTACACCTCGACGCTGAACGACGGCGGCTACTGCAACAATATTTTCGTCGCCCGCTCGGAAAATCCCGACGGCCCGTTCGAAAAATGGAACGGCTCGGGCTGGGGCGGAGCGCCGGAACCGATAGTCTATTTCGAACAGTCCTACGGTTACTGGGGCATTGGAGAGCCCTCCTTCGTTGAGCTTAACGGCACCCTGTATATCTACTACTCCTACTCCACGCCGATGAAAGCGTATCTGATGCTCGCCACGGCGGACGCAAAAAACGAAAACTGGCCGGCTGAGCTTCAGTATCACGGCGCGGTCATGGAGCGCCGCTCCGATTCGGTGGATATCAAGTACGTGGAAGAATGGGGCAAGTTCATCGGAGTGACGAAAGCCGACGGCGGCTGGATCGCCGTTTACGAGTCCGCGGACGGCAAAAGCTTCAGACTCGCCGACGCCGTGCGCGAGCATACCTGCAATTCTCCTTTCGCGCTCGGTCTTTCCTCCCGTCCGGACGGTCATATCCGCGTAACGGAGGATAAAGACCGCCTGCGCCTCCTTTACGCCTACGGCGGCGAGGGCTGGGCGGCGTGGAATACGCGCATACATACGGTAACGCTTACACAGTCCGACGGAAACGACATTGACGCAGAGTGCGCCAAACCCGGCTCGGGCATAGGCATCAGCCGCGAAACGGAACGTTACGGCTGGCAGGAGTGGACGATGGTCCGCACGGAAAAGGATCTCTTTGTCATGGCGGTCGGAGATAAGGAGACGATGAAATTCTACCTCCGCGACCGCTACGTCAACGGCAAGGACTTATCACTGCGTAAGGCGGGCGTCAGCGTGACCGACTACGACGAAAACGTCGTTGCGTTTGAGGACGGCCGCATGGTCGCGAAGGGCGAGGGCGAGACCGCCGTCACGCTCCGATATAAAGAATTAAAACACGTTTTCCGCGTTGTCGTCGTAAATTCAAAGAGCGAAAAGAACGCGATACTTGAAAAAACCGATATAGCGCCCGCCGTCGGGTCGTTCACGGTATATCTCGGCGAGAGGAGCGTTTACCGTCCGCAGATCCGCGTAAGGGTCGCCAAAGGCGACGGCACGGTGAAAGAGCTTTACGTCAACGACGGACCGGACGAGGTCACCTACGAAGGCTACGACGAGAACATAATTTCCGTAAACGAAAAGGGCGTCGTGACCGCAAGATCCGCGGGAAGAACGTCGGTCACGGTGAAATACGGCGGCAAAACGATGAAAGTTTCGGTCAAGGTGTCAGACGACCCCGCAGACGCATTCTTCAAGCTCGGCGACGTGGAAGATATGACGTACGAATCGCTCGATTTTTCAAACGAGATCGACCGTACCGTTCTGTCGCACTTCAACAGCTGTGAAATGACGGCGGCAGAAGACGGCATACGCCTCACGGTGAAAACAGCAAACACCAACCCCAACACGACGGACCCGAGCTTCAAGATCGTCTATCAGGGCGCGCTCGAACCGATCATGACCGAAAAATACAAAGCGGTGCAGATCGTTTACCGCGTGCCGACGGATAATACCGAATACGCGACGGCGCTCGAGATCTTTATCGGCGCAGGCTCGGTAATGGACGCGCACGGAGGCTATTCAACGTCCGCAAATCTTATCTGCGACGGTGAGTATCACACGCTGCGCATCCCCGTATCGCAGCTGGATTTCTGGAAAGATCAGCTGAACGTGATCCGCTTCGACTTCTTCAAGGCGGCTCTTGACGGAGATTATATGGATATACGTTCCATATCGCTGGTGCAGTGATTGAATTGACTTTAAGGAAAAGTATTTATAAAGAGCGCGCAAAGGTTTTCTTCACCGGTATTTGAAGAAAATCCCGCGGCGGGCGTGTGGGGGGCACCCCGCCGCGGCGCTGCGCGCGCCAAACGGTGAAGAAAACTGCCGCGAACCGGACCCGATATGCCTTTCGTGCCGTGCGACAGGCCCGATATATCGCTTACGCGATATGAAAATGAAAAGGAACAGTATCATGTCAAATATCAACATTCTTGATTTTGCCACGGCGAATCTTATCGCGGCGGGCGAGGTGGTCGAAAGACCGGCGTCGGTCGTAAAGGAGCTCGTCGAAAATTCAATAGACGCGGGCGCCTCGAAGATAAACGTCGAGATAAAAAACGGCGGCGTTTCGATGATACGCGTTTCCGATAACGGCTGCGGTATGAGTGAAGACGATCTGCCGAGGTGTATACTGCGCCACGCTACGAGCAAGATCAGCTGCGGCGAAGACCTTTCCGCGATCGGCACGCTCGGATTTCGCGGCGAGGCTCTCGCGGCGACGGCGGCGGTATCGAAAATGAGGATCGTTTCAAAAAGAAAAAGCGACCCCGTCGCTCACTCGATAAACGTGAATTACGGCGTTTGCTCCACCGTGTCGGAGTGCGGAGCGGCTGACGGAACGACGGTCACCGTCTCGGAGCTTTTTTCGAACGTCCCCGCAAGGCGCAAGTTTCTCAAAGCCGACAAAACGGAAGCGGCCGCCGTCGCTTCGATCTGCGAAAAGATCGCTCTTTCCTCGCCTGAGATATCCTTTACCCTGACATCCGACGGGACGCGTAAATTCTCGACTTCGGGCGACGGAGTGCTGAGAAACGTGATCTACGCGCTTTTCGGCAGGCAGTTTGCAAACGAAATGATAGAGGTCAAAGGCGCTGTAGACGGTATAAACGTATACGGCTGCGCCGCGCCGCCGATACTGTCGCGGCCGAACCGCGCCATGGAGCTGTTTTTCATCAACGGCAGATACGTAAGATCGCCGATAATGTCGAGCGCGCTCGAGGCGGCGATGCAGTCGTACACTCCCGCCGAACGGTTTCCCGTGGCGGTGATCTTTCTCGCGCTTCACCCGTCGCTCGTCGACGTGAACGTCCACCCGTCGAAGGCTGAGGTGAAATTCTCTTCGGAACGTCCGATATTCGACGCGGTCTATTACGCCGTGCGCTCGTCGATGACCGAAAACACGAAGCGCCCCGAGCTCGAAGCGGCGGAGAGGAAAACGGCTCCGACCGTATCGCCTTTCATTCCCGTTACGGACGAGTTTACGAAAACGGAGATATCGCAGGTAACGGCGTTCGATAAACCGGCGGAACAGGCGAGAACGGTCAGATCGCCGTCTTATTTCGAGCAGCCCGTAGCCGCGCCGCCCGTTTTCACGTCGCCGGTATACGGCGAACCGCTTGAAAACGGGTACGGAAAAGATGAAACAAAAGAAACGGAAGTTCTGCCGTGGAGATATATCGGCGAGGCGTTCGACACGTATCTTTTCGTCGAGCAGGGCGACGACGTTCTGATAATCGACAAGCACGCCGCGCACGAAAGACTCAATTTCGAAGAGCTCAAAGAAAAAATGAAGAATAAAGAGAAGACCTCGCAGAAGCGTATGGTCCCCGTTACGGTCGATCTCACGCCGGAGGAGGCGGACGCCGCCGAAGAATACGCGTCCGATCTTACGGACGCCGGCTTCGAATTCACGCAAAACGGCAAGATCGCCGAAATAACGCTCACCCCGGCGGATCTTTCCGACAGAGAAGCCGCGCGGCTTTTCGTTTATATGCTCGGCAGTCTTGCCGAGGGAAAAGAAGCTCCCGGCATATCGCGCGACACGCTGTTCGAGCGCGCGCTTTATCAGGCGAGCTGCAAGATGTCGATCAAGGGCGGGCAGAAAAACGACGTTGAATCGCTCAAAGCGCTCGTCAAACGCCTGCTCGAATCTCCGTCCGTAACGTACTGCCCTCACGGCAGACCGGTGGCGTTCAGAATGAGCAAAGCCGCGATGGAGAAAAGATTCGGAAGAACGTAAAAAAGGGCATAGCGGTGTACTTCGTAAAGAAGTACACCGCAGCTAAATTCGCCGTATTCGGCGAGCTAAATCGGGCGCTGCCCGGCTAAATT
>CACYEW010000292.1 GCA_902773455.1 uncultured Ruminococcus sp. | reverse complement strand
TAAAGCGCGGCGGCAAGGTCATACTGCCCGCTCCCGACGCGCCGATGAACGCCGACGACGTGCTTTATATAATCGGCGATATGAAAGACGTAAGAAAGTGTTTCAAGATCTGACATGAATTACAGAATGCTCTGGTATCTGTTAAGCGTACTGCTTCTGATCGAAGCGGCGCTCATGCTGATACCGATGGCGGTGGCTTTGATCTACGGCGAATCGGCTTTGCCGTTTCTGATCACCGTCGGTATACTCGCGGCGATCTCTTTGCCCGGTGTGATCCAAAAGCCGAAAAACACGAAGATCTACGCAAGAGAAGGTTTTGTCTGCGTTGCTCTTTCGTGGCTTCTGATGTCGGCGTTCGGCGCTCTGCCGTTCGTTCTGGACGGTGCGATACCGAACTACGTCGACGCCTTTTTCGAGACCTGCTCGGGCTTTTCGACGACCGGCGCTTCGATACTCACGAGGATCGAGGGTCTGCATTACGGCGTTCTGTTCTGGCGAAGCTTCACACACTGGATCGGCGGTATGGGCGTGCTCGTTTTCATGCTCGCTATCATACCGCAATCCGACAGCGCGATATATCTTATGCGCGCGGAGGTGCCCGGTCCGACTAAGGGCAAGCTCGTGCCGAAGCTCCGTCAGACCGCTCTGATCCTTTACGCGATATACATAGTCATAACGCTTGCCGAGATCATAGCTCTGCTCATAGCCGGGCTTCCGCTTTACGACGCGCTCGTAAGCACTTTCGGTACGGCGGGTACCGGCGGTTTTTCGGTCAAAAACGCCTCGATAGCCGGGTATAACAATCCCGCCGCGGAATGGATCATCGCGACGTTTATGCTCATTTTCGGCATAAACTTCAACCTGTTTTTCCTCGTTTTGATCGGAAAATGGCGCGACGCGCTCAAAAGCGAGGAGCTTCGCGTTTATCTCGCGCTTGCGTTTTCCGCGGTCGTCATCATCGCGATACAGACCTACGAAAGCATAGCCGGATTTGAAAAATGCGTAAGAGACGCGTTTTTCCAGGTTTCATCGATCATATCGACGAGCGGCTTTTCAACGGTCGACTTCAACAAATGGCCGGGGCTGTCGAAAACCGTACTCGTGCTTCTGATGTTCATCGGTTCGTGCGCCGGTTCGACCGCCGGCGGCATAAAGATATCGAGACTCATCATAGTCGTAAAGAACGCCGTACGCGAGGTACGGCATATGATACACCCGAGATCGGTCAACGCCGTACGTCTTGACCGCGAGCCCGTCTCCGAAGAGACCGTCAAATCCTCAACAAACTATATGGGCATATATCTCGGCGTAATGATAATATCGGTGCTCTTTGTCTCGATAGACGGCTTCGACTTTGAAAGCAACTTTACCGGAGTTCTGGCGTGCCTGAACAATATCGGTCCCGGTCTCGGCGCGGTGGGTCCCGCCGGCAATTACGCCTCTTATTCTCTGTTTTCAAAGATCGTGCTTTCGTTCGATATGCTTCTCGGCAGGCTTGAGCTTATGCCGATGATAATCCTCTTCTCTCCTTCCACGTGGAGAAGCAGATGATATTTTTGCCGCTGTAACAGCCGGCTTTTATATGCGAGGTCAGTATGAAAAGAGATTATTCAAGTAAAAAAAGCGACGCTTCATACTATTCGTCGCTTTCCGACCTTTCTTCGTTTCCTTTCGCCTTCAGCTATGACGGCGTCAGATACGAGGGCTTCAAGCGCTCCGATATGCTGCCGGTCGGCAGATTTCAGCGCGTCGAGGACAATAAGATCGTAAACGTTTTCGTTTTTACTCTCGGCGGGCTTCATATAGGTCTTCATCACACCTATTATAAAAGCCACGGCGTGACCGAATGGTTCGTCGGTTTTGACAACAGAGGCGACGCGGATACAAAGGTCCTTGAAAGCTGCGAATGTATCGCCGATATCGACGGCGCCGATCCCGTATTATCCGGTATTTACGGCGACCACGATATGTGGTACGAGCCGTACGAATTTGATCTTTGCAAAGAAGACGTCAGTTTCAGATCGGAGCACGGCAGAGCCACGCATATAACGTTTCCCTATTTTGACATTACCTGCGGCGACGGCGGCGTTATGCTCGCGATCGGCTGGGCGGGAACGTGGAGCGCGGCGTTCGAAAAGACGGAAACGGGCGTAAAATACACGGCAAACTCGGTAAACGGGCTCAAAACGTATCTCAAACCGGGCGAAAGCATACGCACCGCTTCGTTTCTGTTTGCGCCGTACCGTAATAAAGATCCGTATTACAGAACGAATTTCTGGCGCAGCTTCTTTACGGAGTGCATAATGCCGAAAGCGGACGCTTCGGGCAAGGCTCTGCAGCCGTTTTCGACCTGCTGTCTTGCCTCCGACACATGCCGCCCGAACAGCGACGGCAGTATCTCCGAAGGGTACGACACGTGGAAGCGTTCGCTTGACAAGATGATAGAAGAAGACGTAAAGGTCGATTTCCGCTGGCTCGACGCCGGATGGTATCAGCGCCCCGACCTCGGATCAGCCGAGCCTTACGTTCCGGGCAAAGACTGGTGGGACACGGTCGGTACGTGGGTACCGGATCCTGCGAAATGGCCGGGCGATACGCTTCTGCAGTCGACCGAATACGCAAGGCGAAACGGCATGAAAACTCTGATGTGGTTCGAGCCGGAGCGTATTTCAGACCCCGACAATATGGTAAAGAATTTCGGCTATAAACGCGAATGGGCGATAGTCAGAGAAGGCGTAGCCGCCGTATCAAACAATATCGGAGATCCCGAATGTCTCGATTATACGACGAAACGCATCTGCAAAACTCTGCTCGATAACAAGGTCGAAATGTACAGAGAGGACAACAACAGCGATCCCGCCGTTTTGTGGGCGTATCTCGACGAACAAAGCGGAGAGAACAGGCGCGGCATAACCGAATGCAAATTCATTCAGGGCCACTATGAGATGTGGGACCGCATAATCGCCTGCACGACCTCGTTCGGCGGCTGCGGTTTCGTCGATTCGTGCGCCTCCGGCGGCGGCAGAAACGATCTCGAATCGATGAAGCGCGGCGTACCGCTGCTTCGCTCAGATTTTGACCGCACGGCGACGTCGATCCGCCTTTCTATGACTTCATCGTTCTGCAAATGGATCCCGTTCTGCGGCGCGAATACGAAAGAAAAGCTGTCGCAGTTAGCGCCTACGGGCAACAGCGACCCTTATATCTGGCGCGCGTCGTATCTGCCGGCGCTCAACGTCGACAGTCAGTTTTACGCCGATCCCGACCAGGATTTCAGCGTGCTGCGTAACGGCTTAAACGAGTGGAAAAAGGTAAATCCGTATCTGCTGAAAGAGTTTTACGTCCTTACGCCGTATCATAAGGTCAATGATACGACCGGCTTCACCGCTTACGCTTATTATGATCCCGAAACCGAAAAAGGCGTTCTGCTCGCTTTCAGGCAGGAAAACTGCGCCGATACTTCTCTGACCGTAAATCTGCCTTTTGC
>CACYEW010000291.1 GCA_902773455.1 uncultured Ruminococcus sp. | reverse complement strand
CAAACGAGACGAACCCGTCATCAGTTCAGCCGCAATATCCCGTCGTGTGATCGGCTGACCGCCGCGTTCCGGTCAGTTTATACGGTAACCGGAGCCTCTGACGCTGTGTATGAGTCTGACTCCGTATTTATCGTCGATCTTCGACCTTAAAAACCTTATATAAACGTCGACGGTATTCGATCTGCCGGCGTTTTTGCCATCCCACGCTTCAGCTGCGATCTCTTCTCTTCCCACGGTGCTTCCGCGCATACGCATCAGATACGAAAGAAGCTTATATTCCTTTACCGTGAGAGGAAGATACTCTCCGCGGAAATACGCAGACGACGTGCGTTCGTTCAGCTTTATATCGTCCGCCGGCTCGTAATCCGGATATCTTGTCTGCGCGGCGTACGAAAACCGCGGCAGAGCGGAAAGGATCTGTTTCAGATGCTGTATATCAAACGGGCGGCGCAGGAAATCCCCGTCGAAAGTATTTTTGTAAAACTGCCTCTCGCCGCGCCCGAAAAAGACCGCGAATACGCCGTATTCCGCAACGATCTCAGCCGTTCTCTGCTTCTCTTTTTCGGCGTCTTCGGTATCGAGATCGAAAACGCACGCCGCTCCGTCGTCTTCCGGGATCCCGTATTTTCCGATACTGCCGTTAAACGCCGCGTACGAATCAAACGCGGTGACGACGCCGAAAAATCCGTCGGAAAGCTCCAGCTCGAGCATTCTTAAAAACACCGTATCGCCGCAAACGATAAACGTTCTGCGCATTCTCTCCGCCTCCTTACGTTTTTCAGTTCATATTTTACAACATATTAGATAATTATTCAAATGTATTCTATAAACTTTTTGTGCCGATATGATAAAATTATAAAAAAAATATGCGAGGTCAAAGTTATGTCAAAAGTAAACGATAAATTCAAAGCGCTCGATTCGAAAACGACCGATCCGCGCACGCGCAGATATCTGACGCCGAAGCGTATCGTTCTTACAAAAGGCAGCGTCAGAAACGCCGACATCCTTCTTGAGGAAAAGTCAAATCAGATAGGGCTCGGCGAAAGCAGAGTCTGCTCGCTTACAAACGGCGAAGACGGCGAGAACGCCGCCGTGCTCGTGGATTTCGGTATAGAATTTGCCGGTTCGGCGAGAATAATGGTTTTCACACACTCCGCGCCGGATAACGCCGCTCACATCCGTGTAAGAACGGGCGAGAGCGTTATGGAGGCTCTCACTCCCATCGGAGTGAAAAATACGACGAACGACCACGCGAACAGAGACAGAGAGATGTCCGTCAGCTTCTTCTCGTCAAACGAGACGAATGAAACGGGTTTCAGATTCTTATATATCGAACTGCTCGACAAAAAAGCGACTCTCAACCTGAAAGCCTTGCAGGGCGTTTTCCATTACCGCGATCTCGACTATATCGGCTCGTTCGAATGCGACGATACGAAACTCAATAAGATATGGGAAACGGCGGCTTACACGGCTCATCTGAATATGCAGGAATACCTCTGGGACGGCATCAAGCGCGACCGCCTCGTATGGATCGGCGATATGCACACAGAGGTAATGACGATACTCGCGGCGTTCGGCTATAACGACGTGGTGCCGAAGTCGCTCGATTTCGTTCGCGACGAAACGCCGATCGGCTCCTGGATGAACGGGATCACCGCATATTCGATCTGGTGGCTGCTCATACACTACAAATGGTATATGTATTTCGGAAACAAACAGTATCTTGAAGAACAGCACGATTACATGCGCAAGCTGCTCGTGATGCTTACCGAGACGGTCGGCGAGGACGGCGGAGAAAATCTGCCCGGCAGACGTTTTCTCGACTGGCCTAACGACTCAAACGAGACGGCGAAGCACGCCGGTCTTCAGGGTCTGCTGCGCATAGCGATGCTCCGCGGTCAATTCCTTATGAGCGAGCTCGGCGACAAAGAGACCGCCGACGTCTGCTCCGCCGCGGCTGAAAAGCTGCTCCGCTCCGTACCGGACTGCGACGGCTCGAAGCAAGCCGCTTCTCTGCTCGCGATATCCGGCATTGCCGATCCGAAAGAGATGAACGACAGGATCATATCCGTAAACGGCGCTCACGGCTATTCGACCTTCTTCGGTTACTACACGCTGACCGCCAAAGCGCTCGCCGGCGACTATGAGGGCGCGTTAAGAGATATCAAGGAATACTGGGGCGCGATGCTCGATATGGGCGCGACGACGTTCTGGGAGGATTTCAATCTCGACTGGCTCGAAAACGCCGCCCCGATCGACGAGATCGTACCGGAGGGCAAGATTGACATCCACGGCGACTACGGCGCCCACTGCTACGTCAAATTCCGTCACAGCCTCTGTCACGGCTGGGCTTCCGGTCCGTGCCCGTGGCTTTCGACCTACGTTCTCGGCGTTGAGGTCACCGAGCCGGGATTCAGAAAGGTACGCATAAATCCGCATCTCGGAGATCTTAATTACGTTCACGGCACGTATCCGACGCCTTACGGCACGATAGAGATAACGCACTACAAGCGCGACGACGGAACGGTAAAATCGGATATCCT
>CACYEW010000290.1 GCA_902773455.1 uncultured Ruminococcus sp. | reverse complement strand
CCGAAGAAGCAGCCTTTTTTCATTTTTTTCGCAACTTCGTAATACGCTTTATAGTATTCTTCGTCCGTTATGTGCTTGCCGAAGCGGTCGAATTCCATAACGTACGTTTTACTGCCGTCGGCGGAGCCCTGCTGCAGATGGAAGCAGAGCGTATCTATCGGGTCGGGCGTGAACAGCTCGTTCATCTCAACGAATTCTTCGTACGTGTCCGCATCCCATTTGAGAGTCCACAGATGTTTTTTATTGATCTTCTGCGAGCCTTCCCACAGAGAATGGGCGAACGGCCGCATTTCGCCGTTGCCGGTGGTTATCATTCTGTACTTGTCGTATTTTCTGATGACCTTCGCTATTTCGGTATAGAAGTATTCAAGCTCTGCCGAGGTATAGTAATCGAAGCCGTCGAGATTTTCGAGCGGAAGCCCCGGAGCGTTCTGATACCACAGAAAGTTTTTAAGGTCTTTATCGCACAGATCGGCGTTGAGATTGTACTCGTTGCCTATCTCCCAGCCCCAGACGGCGGGATGATCCGCGTACCTCTTCACTATCGCGGCGGTATATTCCTTTGCATACTCGAGCGTTTTACTGCCCTCTTTGCCCATATACGCGCGTTTTTCGCCGACGTGCGCGGAAACGGACGGATCGTACCACATAAGGCTGGCTATTATGCCGATCCCGTTTTTGTACGCCTCGTCAACGACCTTATCCATATACCGGAAAACGAGCTCCGGATCGGAATCGTACAGATCGTAATAGGTCGGATAAAAGCTGCAGAGCGGCATACGGATAAACGGTATGTTGTAATCGTGAAGCTCTTTGAAGGCCTGAACGAAATCCATCCTTTCCGGATCCTGTCTGTCGACGTAACGTACGAACGCGCCGAAATAGTTCACGCCGAAGCCGTAGAATTTTTCGCCCTCGAGGGTGATGTCGCCGTTTTCTTCAACGTGTAAACCGTAGTGTTTTCTGTTCATTTCGACCTCCTCCGCGCCGGTAGTCAGAGCCGACGCCGTCTGAAATATCATAAATATAATGATGATCGATGCAATTAATTTTTTCATTTATCATACCTCCGTGATCAAATATATCATATAAAATCGATAAAGTCAATAAAATTGCCCATATTAATTGAAATAATACGGGCGTTTACTTGACTATTCATAAAAACTGTGGTAAAATTAAATCAGAATTCGTCTTTGTTTATAACCTCCGGCGGTACCTCGAGCAGAGTCGGGTCTTTGAGATAGCCGAGTACGCGCTTGAATACGCGCGCGAAATACGAGCCGGAGCAGATACGCTCGTCCATGACGACGCCGAGCGGCAGAGTTTTTTCGAACACTACCTCGCCCTTGCTCATCTTCGGCACCATTCTCGGGTTGCCCATGGTTATTGAGACGCTCGTCGTACCGAATTCGTAGACGTGATGATATATGTGATTCGTTCTTATGCTCGCAAGGTTCGAAAGCAAAAGAGACTCATGGAACGGGCTTGCGTCTATGACCGATTTCGGAAGCATACCGTGTTTATCGAGGAAGCGGAACGTACCGACGCCGAAATTGCAGAGTCCCGGTATCTTCAACAGCTTTTTGATCATTTTTTCGGTCGAATTGTCTTTTTCGGACGTTCTGTTCGCCTCTATATACTCGTCGATCTTTCTCTGTACGTCGAAGATCGTATCGTTCATATCGAAATAGATCTTGCTCATTATGCCGTTGCCGGGATCGTCGGTCTTCAATACGACCAGACCCACGCAGAACTCGTTTCTCGCGTAGATCTTCTTATTGACGACGAAGCGGTTGAGCGCCGGATATTCGCACGCCGTACGCAGATACGCCGCCACGAGCAGAGCCATATGCGTTATGACCACGCCGTCCTTATTTCTCTTCTTATGTATATAATCGTTCATCGGGTCGAGCGGCAGATCGACAGTTATCATATTCATACTGTCGACGCGCTTGTTCATCAGATAAGCCGCCACCTGATACATGGGTTCGGCGTTCTTGATTCTCTTTCCGTCAGGTCTTCCCACAACTGCGTTTCCTTTCTTGATATATAATAAACACGAATATTATACTATATTATTCTGCGGATTGCAATAGTTTTTTTAAATTTTCCGAGGTAAATATGGATAAAAAAGTCAAGGCCGCCGTGACGGTCGAAAGACTCAAAGAATTATATCCGGGCGCGGTTTGCTCGCTCAACTATGACGGCGACCCGTGGCGGCTGCTCGTTATGGGCAGGCTGTCGGCTCAGTGTACCGACGAGCGCGTGAATATCGTCTGCCCGGCTCTCTTCGAAAAATACCCGACGGTATACGAAATGGCGAAAGGCGACGTTTCGGATATAGCGAGGTACATATTCTCTTGCGGACTGTATAATTCAAAGGCAAGAGATCTTCAAGCCGCCTCGGAGCGGATAGTCGAAGCGTACGGCGGCAAGGTGCCTGATAATATGGAGGATCTGCTTACGCTTTCGGGCGTGGGCAGAAAGATCGCCAACCTCATCCTCGGCGATATTTATCATAAGCCGGCGGTTGTAGCAGACACGCACTGCATAAGGATATCTGCGCGGCTCGGACTTGTCGGCAGCGGTAAAAAGCTCCCGCCCGAAAAAACGGAGCGCGAGCTTGCGGCGATAGTCGAGCCTTCGGAGCAGTCGGATCTCTGCCACAGATTCGTTCTGTTCGGCAGGGATATCTGCAATTCCCGTTCGCCTCTATGCGAAAAATGTCCGTTATCGGATATATGCAGTTATCATAACGAAAATAAGGAGTGATCACGGATGAAAAATACGATATATATGCTCGATACCGTCGGGCAGAGGCAGATGAACAGCTTCATCATAACGACCGAAGGCGGCAGGGTCATCGTTATCGACGGCGGTTACGGCGACGAGGCGGAAAATCTCATAAATCATCTCAAAAAGATCACGGGATCGGACACGCCGCATATAGACGCGTGGTTTTTGAGCCACGCTCACGACGATCATATCTCGGCTTTTACGGAGATCGTCGGCAAATATCCGGATGCGCTTGATTTCGACCGCGTTTATTACAATTTTCCGTCGGTCAGATATTTCGAAGCGTATGAAAATCACGAGGCTCACACAGTTGCGGAATTCTATGCGCTTCTGCCGGAATTCGCGGATAAAGTCTGCATCGTATCTCAGTACGACGTTTACGATATAGGCGACGCGAAATTCGAGATCCTCTATTCGCCGGACCCCGATTTCACGCACAACGCGATAAACAATTCTTCGATAGTATTCAAAATGACTCTCGGCGGCAAAACCGTTATGTTTCTCGGCGACCTCGGTATCGAGGGCGGAAACAAGCTTCTGCGTCTGCACGGCGAGCGGCTCAAAAGCGATTACTGCCAGATGGCGCATCACGGTCAGAACGGCGTCACGAAAGAAGTCTATGAGGCGATAGCTCCGACCGGCTGTTTCTGGTGCGCTCCGAAGTGGCTTTGGGATAACGACGCCGGTCTCGGCTTCAACACGCACGTATTTCAGACCGT
>CACYEW010000289.1 GCA_902773455.1 uncultured Ruminococcus sp. | reverse complement strand
TTCAGCTCGAAATCGAACAGCACTATATCCGCGGTCTTTTTGTCGTCTTCGATCATCTGCGCGGTCTCGAACGTCACGAGCTTGTTCGCTTTTGCGAGCTTGATCATGCTCTTCTGCCGGTGTATGCTCTCGCATATCTCGCCGATCTCCGTTATGAGATCGGGATCGTTTATATCGAGAAAGCCGCGAACGCCCTGACGAAGGAGCGAAAACTTTTCTTCATCCTTGAGCTTCTTTTCCGTCTGCAGGATATACACGGGCAGAGTGTTATGCGAATTTCTTACGTACCAGAAGAAGTCGCGCGCTTCGGAATCTACGTCTTCCACGTTCAGATATCTGCTGCCGCCTCTTTCGCCGCAGCTAAGATCTATCAGAACGAAATTGATGTCGTCGCCCGAAAGAAGCTTTTTCTTTGCGCCTTCGAACTTTGCAAAATGCCGGAAGCTGACAAACGAACACTTTTCTCTGCATTTAAGCGCCGTTTCCGCGTCAGAAAACAGCATTATATTATTGTCTTCCTTATCGTAGAACAGAGAGTATATTTCCGTGTTTTCCTTCGGGACGTCAGCCGTTATGTTTATCCTCTCCGTTCCTTCTATACTCGCTCCGGAATTCTCGGCTCCGATAAGACGGAAAAGCTCGTATATCTCGCCGGCGAAGAAAGATTCCGCCCTGCTTTTTATCGCTCTCGCGTCAGCGGCTCCGCCTTCGGCGAACAAAAGCGACGTAAAGACCTCTTCCGATATGTTCACGTCTATATGTATGCCGGATTCGAACGCCTCGATACGGTTCATTACTTCGTTTTTCGCTATCCTGCGCAGATCCGCGGCGCTGAGATTGTTGAACATCACTACGTTGCCGGAGGCAAATCTCGACAGTATGGCCTCGGGGAAATACGGCAGTCCCGTATTGGGGTTTCTGTCTTTCTGTATGGCTTTCAGTATCACCTTTCGCGACACTCCGGAAAAATCGCTCATTTCGGAATTCTCGTAAAGCGCCCTGCCGGCGTTGGTCGTGAAAATGAGTATTGTATCGGAAAGCGGTATTTCCTTATCGGTCTTGCTGTCTCTGATCATGCCGGAGTCGAGTATCTGCAAAAACAGGTGTATTATGTTCAGATGCGCTTTTTCGATCTCGTCGAAAAGAATTATCGACTTCGGATATTTGTTCACGTACTCGGTGAAATTACCGGATTTGGAGCCCTGGAACACCGCGTCGCTTCCGATGAATTCGACCGCCGACTGATGGTCGCTGTACTCGCTCATATCGAAGCATTTGAACGGCAGTCCGAGCAGATTCGCCGCGCTTTTCGCAAGGTACGTTTTGCCCACCCCGGGAGGTCCTGCAAACAGAAACGTCGCTCTCGGTCTCGTTCTCTTTTTATCCGTCATCGAGAGCATTTCCGCCTGGAAATAACCGGTCGTGAACGTGCTTACGGCTTTATCCTGCCCGAAAACGAGCTTTTTCAGATCGTCGTGAAGCGTTTTGACTCTCGAGGTCAGCTCCGCGATCGCCGCTTTCGGATCGGTCTCTTCTGCGGCGGTCTCCGGCTCAGCCGGTTCTTCTTCCGCTTCGGGCTGTTCCTGATCCGCGTCGCCGGCAGGCTGCGCCTCTCCGCTCTTTTCAAACGATTTCGTAAGCTCGTTCTGCGAGCTGAGAATGCATTCGAGCAGTATATCGGGCGGCAGCTCGTCAAGACCTTTGCCCTTCGCCTTTTCCTTAGCGGAATAAAGGTATTTGGACATATTTACCGTATCCATATATGAATTCTTCGTTTTGATACGGTTCTTTATTTTTTCCGATACGTCTTCGATACCGATTTCGGAAACGGGCAGATAGCGTGAAATAAGCTCTTCAAGCAGATTTTTTTCGCTTTGTCCGATCTTCGCCTCGGGATTTTTACCGTCAAGCGTTTCGATGACCGCCAGCACGTATCTGTCTATCGTAAGGGCTCTGCCGTCTCCCATTTTTTTCGCGTACGAGATTATCGCTTCAAGAAGCGGGGCGTTTCTGATTTCAGCCATGGCGTTTCTCCTTTTCGGATTCGATTATATAATATTTGCCCGACGCGTCAATTTCCGTACAGGCAAAAATCCCGCCGTTAAGCGGGATCCTTTTTCAGTTCCAGAATTTGCGGATCTCTTTTGCTATGCCTTTTTCGTTATACCTGCCGAGATCGTCGAAAAGCTTTATGCCCATTTCTTTCGCTCTTTGCCTGAAATCGGCGTCTTTATCAGCGGGGTTTGCGAGAGCAAGGATCTTTTTCGCGTATTTGCCGCCGAAGCGGGCAGCCACCGTGTTGAGCTTATACAGCTCGTCCGAAGTGCATCTTCCGTTCTTGCACGATACGAACACCGGCACGGCGCCTCTCATCATCATTATGTCGATCTCGTTCACCGGGTCGGGAGTTTCGGGATCGATATCCCCGTCCCATTTTATGATTATGTCGTTTTCGACGTCGTTATAAAACAGTTCGTTTTTTGAAACATAGTTCCGCACGGCGTTGTAGATCTGCAGCTCGAGAGTCCTGCCGGAAACGGTAAGACAGTTCTTTGTTATATCGCTTTTGAAAATGATATAAAATCCGCCCCTGTCGTCATAGCCGGTCTTTATCAGCTTCGCTGACAGAAGTGTGTTCAGAAGCTTTTTGAGATTGTCGTACGCAATACCGTCTTTTCTGCATCTGTTCTCGATAAATCCGTATTCATACGTCATTTTCAGCGGATCGGAAGCGTCGGTATTTCCCGCCGCGAGCACGCCGGTCTGTCTGTTCCATTCGGT
>CACYEW010000288.1 GCA_902773455.1 uncultured Ruminococcus sp. | reverse complement strand
TTGATCCCGATACGGAAGAGAGAACGGAAACGGCGGAGGAAAAAGCGGCGAAGATCAACGTGATCGAAGGCAGGATCATCAAAAACCTGTCGCCCGCTTTATGCGCCTATATCGTCGCCGCGCTCGTCTGCACGCTTCTGACCTTCTTTATCCTCTGGGGGTCGTCGGTTTTGGGAATATGAGCGGATACACGAACGAACAGAAGGAGAGCTTCATGAGGGAAGCTCTGAGGGAGGCGAACAAAGCGTTCGAACTCGGCGAGGTGCCGGTCGGAGCCGTTATAGTGTGGGAAGGCGTGATCGTCGCCTCGGCGCATAACGAAAGAGAAACCGGCAAAAACGCGCTTTACCACGCGGAGCTGCTCGCCATAAACGAAGCGTGTAAAAAGCTCGGCGGCTGGCGGCTCCATAAAGCCGATCTTTTCGTGACCGTGGAGCCCTGTTATATGTGCGCCGGAGCGTGCGTGAGCGCGAGAATAAAAAACGTGTATTACGGCTGCGGCGATACCCGCTTCGGAGGCTTCGGCGGCGTGCTCGATCTGCGCGATCACGAGCTCACCCACAGGCCGGACGTCGAGGGAGGCATACTCGAAGACGAATGCGCTCTGCTGATGCGCCGTTTTTTTCTGAAATTAAGAGAAAAAAGAAATTAGTTTTCTTTATCATCGTATTTCGTTATAGAAAACTTAATATTTATTATGGTACAATAAGTCGAATTTTTTTGAAAAGGAGAACTTCTGATGTTATTACCGTTCAGCGCCGCGGCTGAACCGTCGATACCGCAGGTCATACTGCTCGGTATGGGCACGGTGTTTGCCGGAATAGCGGCGATAATAGTGATATGCCTTCTGATCTCGCTCATCTCGCGTGTAAACAAAGGCAAAGAAGTGAAGAAAGAAGAAACGGCAGAGCCCGAACAGATCAGCGGCGAGCTTGCCGCCGTGATCGGCGCCGCAGTCGCCGAAGAGCTCGGCACCGACGTTTCCGCGATAAGAATAGTTTCGATAAAAAAGGTAAAAGGGTGACGGTATGAAAAAGTATAAAGTGATAGCCAACGGAGTCGAATATGAAGTGCTTATAGAGCTCGTAAGCGAAGATGAGGAAGCGCCGAAGACGGCGCCTCAGCCCGAAACGAAGCCTCAGCCCGCCGCGGCGGGCCTCACGCGGGTAAAAGCTCCGCTTGCCGGTACGATAACCGCCGTCAACGTCAAGGCGGGCGATACGGTCAAAAAGGGTCAGGTGCTTATGATCCTCGAGGCGATGAAGATGGAAAACGAGATACTCGCCCCGTGCGACGGCTCGGTCAGAAGCGATCCCGTACAGAAAGGCAAGCAGGTCGAAGCCGGCGACGCTCTCGTCGATATAGGTTGAACATATGGAAGCGTTTCTTGATTTTCTGAAGCAGACCGGCTTTTATCTGGTCGGCGAAAATCCGCTGTGCCTCGTTATGTTTGCGATCGGCGGAGTTCTGCTGTATCTCGGCATCAAAAAGAAATTCGAACCGCTTCTGCTCATACCGATAGCGGTCGGCATAATACTTACGAACATCCCGGGCGGCGGTATGTACCATTCGGAGATATTCGACTCGGGCGAAATAGACTGGTCGGCTTTCGCCGATCTGCATAAAATAGGTCTGCTCGACGTACTTTATCTCGGAGTCAAACTCGGCGTTTATCCGTGCCTTATCTTCATCGGCGTCGGCGCGATGACCGATTTCGGGCCGATGCTCGCAAACCCGAAAACGATGCTTCTCGGCGCGGCGGCTCAGCTCGGCATTTTCACTACTTACGCAGCTGCCAACGGTCTGTATCTTCTTACGGACAAAGCGACGGGCTTCACCGCGAAGCAGTCCGGAGCGATAGGCATTATAGGCGGCGCGGACGGGCCTACGGCGATATTCACGGCGACCAAACTCGCGCCGGAGCTGCTCGGTCCGATAGCGATCGCGGCGTACTGCTATATGGCGCTCGTGCCGTTCATACAGCCGCCGATAATGAAGCTCCTTACGACTAAAAAAGAGCGCGCCATAAAAATGCGGCAGCTCCGTAACGTCAGCAGGACCGAACGCATACTTTTCCCGATAATCATCACGGTCTTCGTGGCGTTCATCGTTCCGTCCGCGGCTCCGCTCGTGGGCTGTCTGATGTTCGGCAACCTTATGCGCGAATGCGGCGTGGTCGAACGCATTTCCAAAGCCGCGCAGAACGAACTTATGAACATCGTCACGATATTCCTCGGCATATCCGTCGGCGCGACGGCTACCGCCGCGAATTTCCTCAATCTGAGAACGCTTCTGATCCTTGCGATCGGTATCGTCGCTTTCAGCTTCGGCACCGCCGGCGGCGTTCTGCTTGCGAAATTCATGAATCTGTTCACGAAAAACAAAGTCAATCCGCTTATCGGATCGGCGGGCGTTTCGGCGGTCCCGATGGCGGCGCGCGTATCGCAGAAGGTCGGGCAGGATGAGGATCCCTCGAATTTCCTTCTTATGCACGCTATGGGTCCGAACGTGGCGGGAGTCATAGGCTCGGCGCTCGCGGCTGGCGTACTGCTTGCGATATTCGCCTGATACGGAGATATTTATGGCAAACGAAAGAAAACCTCTTTTAATAACGGATACGATACTTCGCGACGCGCATCAGTCGCAGGCGGCGACGAGGATGAAGACCGAAGATATGCTTCCGGCGTGCGAAATACTCGACAGGATCGGTTATTTCTCGCTTGAATGCTGGGGCGGCGCCACGTTCGACGCGTGCATGAGATTTCTGCACGAAGATCCGTGGGAGCGTCTGCGCGCTCTGCGCAAAGCTCTGCCGAATACGAAGCTCCAGATGCTTTTACGCGGTCAGAACCTGCTCGGCTACCGCCATTACGCGGACGACACGGTCGAGATGTTCGTAAAAAAATCCATCGAGAACGGCATCGACATAATCAGGATATTCGACGCGCTGAACGACGTCCGCAATCTGCAGGCGGCGATGAAATATACGAAATATTACGGCGGCACGGCAGAGGCGGCGATAAGCTACACGATAAGCCCGGTGCATAACGAGCAGTATTTCGTCGATCTCGCGGCGAAGCTCGAAGAGATGGGCGCCGATATAATCTGCATAAAGGATATGGCGAACCTGCTTCTGCCGTACGAAGCGTTCTCGCTCGTCAAGGCGCTCAAAGAAAAGGTATCAGTACCGATACATCTGCACACGCACAACACCACCGGCACCGGCGATATGACGTATCTGCTCGCGCTTCAGGCAGGCGTCGATATAGTCGATACGGCGCTCTCGCCGTTCGCGAACGGTACATCTCAGCCGGCGACGGAATCGCTCGTAGCAACGCTCAAAGGCACGCCGAGAGATACGGGACTCGATCTTTCAAAGCTTTCCGAAGCCGCCGCTCATTTCAGAACGGTAGCGGACAGAATGAAAAAAGAGGGCATCCTCGATCCGAAGGTGCTCGGAGTCGATACGAACACTCTGCTTTACCAGGTCCCCGGCGGTATGCTTTCAAACCTCATTTCGCAGCTCAAACAGGCTCACGCCGAAGATAAGTATTACGAAGTGCTTGAAGAAGTGCCGAGAGTAAGAGCCGATTTCGGCTATCCGCCGCTCGTCACCCCGACCTCGCAGATCGTGGGCACTCAGGCGGTCATGAACGTGCTGACCGGCAAATACAATACCTTTACGAAAGAATCGAAAGGTCTTTTGCGCGGCGAATACGGCAAGTTGCCCGGCGCCGTGAACGAAGAGGTTCGCAGAATGGCGATCGGAGACGAGCCTCCCGTAACCTGCCGCCCCGCGGATCTGCTCGAGCCGGAATTCGAAAAATATAAGGAAGAGCTGAAAGATACGGCGAAGTCCGACGAAGACGTTCTGCTCTGCGCCCTGTTCCCGAAGGTGGCGCCCGGCTTCCTGGCTGAAAAATACGCCCCGAAGAAGACGGAGCCCGAAACGAAGACCCTGAAAGTCTTTTATTAAGATGAATAAAACAAAAAACTCACGAGCTTTACGGTTCGTGAGTTTTTTTCGTTCCTTAGTTTTCAGATCTTATAATGAGCGCTGTATTCCTCGTATTTGCGTTCG
>CACYEW010000287.1 GCA_902773455.1 uncultured Ruminococcus sp. | reverse complement strand
ATAAGCACGTTATGCTCGAATATGCCGAACATTTTCTCTTTCATCTTATGCTTTTCTATGCCGTAGAAGCGGTATAAAGCCGCCTGCGCCGCCCAGCAGATGAATATAGTCGACCATACGTTTGTTTTCGACCATTCGAAGATCCTGCAAAGCTCGTCCCAGTAATCGACCTCGGTAAAATCGAGGTTCTCGACCGGAGCGCCGGTTATTATAAGGCCGTCGAACTTCTCGTGCTCGATCTCGGAAAAATCCTTGTAAAACGAGCCCATGTGTTCTTCGGAGGTGTTTTTGCTTATGTGGTTGCCCACGCGGACGAGCGTGAGCTCGACCTGAAGCGACGAGTTCGAAAGCAGTCTGACGAGCTGAGTTTCGGTCGCTATTTTCGTCGGCATAAGGTTAAGCACGGCTATTTTCAGCGCGCGGATATCCTGATGGATGGCGCGGAATTCGTGCATTACGAATATGTTTTCACGCCGCAGTATATCCTCGGCAGGCAGGCCGTCGGGTATTTTGATAGGCATTTTATTACCTCTTTTTTATTTCAGCATGCTTTCGCACCACACGGGATCGGGTTCCAGACCGAGCAGTCCGGCGACGGTGGCGGCGACGTTCGAAAGACCGAAGCCGTCTTTGTCTTTTATCTCGTGACGCGCGTTTTTATCGTAAATGATAAACGGTACGGGGTTGAGCGAATGAGCCGTACGCACCTGCAATTTGCCTTTTTTGTTCATTTCAAGCATCTCGTCGGCGTTTCCGTGGTCGGCGGTGACGGCGAGTATCACGCCGCATTCGTCGCAGACGGCTTTGATACGCGCAAGGCAGAGGTCGAGCGCTTCCATACTGCATACGACCGCGTCGTAGTTGCCGGTATGACCGACCATATCGCCGTTCGGGAAGTTGCAGCGGATGAAATCGTATTCGCCGCTTCTGATGACGTTTATAAGGTCGTCGGTGATCTCAGCGCATTTCATCCACGGACGTTGGTCAAAGCTGACCTTGTCGGACGGGATCTCTTTGAACGTTTCGAGCGTGTCGGAGAATTTGCCGCTTCTGTTGCCGTTCCAGAAATAAGTGACGTGACCGTATTTCTGAGTTTCGGATACGGCGTACTGTCTTACTCCGCGCTCGACGAGATATTCGGAGAGCGTGTGTTTGATCTCGGGCGGATTGACGAGGTAGCGTTTCGGTATTTTGAGGTCGCCGTCGTATTCGAGCATTCCGGCGTATATCACGTTCGGGCGGTATCCGCGGTCGAAGTACGGAAAATCGTCGTCGTCAAACGCCATCGAAAGCTCTATCGCGCGGTCGCCTCTGAAATTATAGAGGATCACGGCGTCGCCGTCTTTCATTTTACCGGCGGGCGCTCCGTCTTTTTCGATGACGAAAGCGGGCAGATCCTGGTCTATTATACCGGGGTTCTCCGCTCTGAAAGTCTCGATCGCTTCTTTAGCCGAGGCGAATTTTCTGCCTTCGCCGCAGACGTGAGTCTGCCAGCCGAGCTTTACCATGTTCCAGTCGGCTTTGTATCTGTCCATCGTGACCTTCATCCTGCCGCCGCCGGAGGCTATGCAGGCGTTGAACGAACCGTCGTTCAGCTCAGCTAACTTCGCTTCGAGCGCGTCGACGTAGGTGAGAGCCGAGGTAGCCGGAACGTCTCTGCCGTCGAGCAGTATATGGACTCTCGCTTCTCCGATACCCTCTTTTTTCGCTTCCGAAAGCATGGCGAAAAGGTGTGATATATTCGAATGTACGTTGCCGTCGGAGAGCAGACCTATGAAATGGAGCGTTCCGCCTTTGCGGCACGTTTCTTTTATCTGCGCCCAGGTTTCGGACGTATATATCTTACCGGATTCTATCGATTCGTTGACGAGCTTCGCGCCCTGCGAATAGACCTGGCCGCAGCCGAGAGCGTTATGACCGACCTCGCTGTTGCCCATATCGTCGTCCGACGGAAGACCTACCGCCGTGCCGTGCGCTTTGAGGCGCGTATGCGGGCAGTTTTCTCTGAGCCAATCGAGGGTAGGCGTGTTCGCCGCCGTTACGGCGTCGCCGAGACCGGTTTTGGAGATACCCACTCCGTCCATAACAACAAGTAAAACCTTATTCATTTTCATATTCCTTTCACGATATCAAGTATTTCATCCGAAACAGCCTGCATGGGTCTGTCGGCGTTTATGATGTATATGTTTTCGTTTTCATTGAGCATCCGGAACGTATCGGCAAAACGGCGTTTTACCTTTTTGATCATTTCCATGCTCTCGTATATCTCCGACGTGAGCCGCTCCGAGTTCATGCGTCTGACGCATTTTTCGGCGGAGAGATCGAGAAAGATGCATACGTCCGGCGTTCTGATATCCGGGCATCCGAGGTTCATATCGGCGACCCATTTTATATCGCTGTCAACGCCCTGATATGCAAGCGAGGAATAGTAATATCTGTCGGATATAACGTCGACGCCCTGACTTACGAACTTGCGTATGCCGTCGATCTCGTTTACGTTATGATGTATGCGGTCGGCTAAAAACAGAGCCGCGAGCTCAGATGTGCTGCGCTTCTGATGACCGCCGAGCGTATCGCGTATAAGACCGCCCGTCGAAGACGACGTGGGTTCCGCCGTGGCGTAAACCTTACAGCCTTCTTTGCAGAGATCTGCGAAAAGATGCTTGATGTGCGTCGTTTTGCCCGACCCGTCAAGCCCTTCAAGCACTATAAATCTGCCGTCGTTTATATTCTTTCTCTTTTTTTCTTTGCCTTTTCTGCAAAGCGGACCGTGAGTTTCGTAGAGCTTTGCAAGCGTTTCTTTATCAACGCCGAGCGCCGCCGCTCCGCGCGACAGTTCTTCATCCCATTCGCCCGTGCCGTATTTGCACGCGCCCTCGTTCACGCACCAGACGAAAGCGGAAACAGCTCCGTCTTCTCTGCCGTACCAGCTGTAAAGCGCCGCTTTTTCGTCGTCCGGCAATCGCTTTTCCATATCCGTTATCTGCGCGTCTTCGAGTATGAGCAATCTCAGTTCAGTCAGCATAATACACCTTTTCACGTCGGTTTTATAATGATTTCAAATTATTATATATCGCGCGCGCCCGGCTTTCAAGAGATATTTGTAAATTTATATGAAAAATATAATTGCGCAGCCGATATCAAAGATAAAAAAAGCCTTCGCGGCGGAACGTCCGGCCGTGATAAGGCGGTATTCTCCCTTCACGTCAGCGCGGCGAGTAAGTTTGCGGTTAAAAAGAAAACAAGCCGAGATAAGAGATCAAAAACAGATCGTTTTTCTCAGCTTGTAATTTTTATGAATTGACGGCT
>CACYEW010000286.1 GCA_902773455.1 uncultured Ruminococcus sp. | reverse complement strand
GCTGTCGCTCCACGGGTTATTGACGTATTCTCCGTACATTACCATCGCGGCGGATCTGCCGCCGTCGAGGTTATAGGCGTTCGTGACCCCGAGCGATTTGAATATATCGGCAAATTCGGAGATCGTCGCGCCGGTCGAATAACCGTCCTGCCTGCCGTCGACCGTGACGAAGCAGTAATGGCCGGGCTCGTAATACCCGATGCCGCATCTCGGATGCTTTTTGTTGACGTAGCTTGTCGAATTGAATTTTTTCGGTATTTCCCCGTCTTTTACGAGTATCGGTCCGAAATTCCACGCCTGCCAGGCGCCGCGTTCAACAAGCTCGTGGATGTCGACCTCTTTCGGCGAATATACGGCGAGCTCGCCGTCGGCGTAAAGCACGGCAACGTCGCCGTCGGAAACGATCGGGCTGTATACCATACCGTTGCGAAGCACGAGATTGTATATCTCCTCTTTCGATCCGAAAGCTCCGTAAAAGTCGCCCGATATCGCGATAACGGCGCCGTTGCGCTTCGCCATCGGTCTGATCCTCTCGTAGTAGCCCACGCCGTATGTGTCGTTTGCAAACGCCGTTTTTATCGAGAGCGCCGATTTCACTCTGATATCGGCGATGAAATACGTTATAATATCGTCGGCTTTGTTTATCGTCCGCTTTTCAACGGTGATCGAAACGTTTTTGTTCGCGTATCTGTCGTCTTCCTCGACGACCGTGTCGGGAGGCTCGGTCTGTATCGATCCGGTTTCGTCGGTATCCGGCTGCGGTTCGGTCAGAGCCTCCGTGGTTATTTTCGTTTTCGTACCCTCTATGACGGTCTTTCTCGGTCTTACGTGGTGAAAATATGCAAACGTCAAAAGAAACACGCCGAGCGCAAGCGCGTCGCATATAAGCTTTGCCCACAGCGGGAATTTCTTCTTCACACGTTTCACCTTCTTTTCGGCCGCGGCGTCAAGCGCGTTTTTCCGAGATCTTTTTAAGTACGAATATCACGCCTCCGCAGAGCGCGAACATACCGAGCAGCACGGAGATCGTTATTATCAGCAGTTTGCCGGATCCGTCCTCCGCTTCCGTTTCCGCGGTATCCGCCGGTTCCGTCTTCTTTTCCGTTTCAAATATCTGCGTTTCGGGCTCCGGAGGCTCAGTTTCCGGCTCGTCCGTCACCGTCTGCTCCGATCTTGCGTCGGCGGCGTATATTTCCGATACGCATATCCTCGGCGTGGATAACGTGCCCTCGCCGTTTTGTTTCACCTCGAACGCGATCTTTCTGACCGTACCGAGAAGCCCGTCCGTTTTCACGCAGACGGAGCGGCTTTCCGATTCGCCGCAGACGATATCGCCGTAAACGCAGCCGTTGTCGCCGTAAATATAAACGGCGACGCTGACGCTGCCCGTATCGGCGGGCAGATAGTCGGCGTAAAGCCTTATGTAGAAAGCTCCGTTATCGGCCGCCGGTTCGGGCGTGAAAACGGCCTTCCCCCGTTTTCCGTGGCTGAAATCGAACGCAAGCTCAGCCGCCTGCCCGTTATTCACCGCGCCCTGATACACCTCGCGGCACGCGTCGTAGGTCGCCCATCTTTCATCGGTCTTGCCGTCGAAAAGCACGCTCACCGAGCCTTCGGGCTTATCCTGCCCCATATCCGTCTTCTTATAGACCTTTTTGTATCCGCTCACGTGCGGATAAAGCTGTTTCGCGGTAAAGCCGCCGTTTTCCACGAGTATCAGATCGGCTCTTTCCACTCCGTCGGCTGAATCGGCGGCTCTGAAAAACTCCGCGATCGCCTCTTCTTCGAATTCGCCCTCGTACCATACGCCGGAGCAGTATTCCGTAAGCGAATAGAAGCTTTTCATGAGAGCTTCTTCACCGTCCGGAAGCTTCGTTTTGTATATGAGTTCTCTTCCGGAGCTTTTATACAAAAGCGATGAAGACAGCAGTTCCGATACGGCCTTCGGCGAATCGTCGCCTGTAAGAACGAAGCCGAACGGCGTATCGCCGAGCCCTTCCGTATCGAGCATCCGCAGAAATCCGGCGCCGCGCTCAGCCGACAGCGGCAAAAGCGTATTCACGCCGAGAGGCGAAAGCACAGCCGAAGCCGTTCTTGCAAGAGCGGCGGCGTAGCGCACCGCCCTGTCGTCGGAGCCTGCGGCAAGCGAGACGCTCTCCGAATCGAGTTCCGCGCACGGCACGACCGCTTTTAATACGTTTTTATATCTTTCCGATACGTATCCGAGAAGCGATACGAAACGGTCAAACGACTTCTGATCCGCAATATCCGGCATGCCGTTCGGATACGAAAGATAAAACGCCGCGGATACGCCCTCTCCGTAAAGCCGTGCCGCCGCCTCGTCGAACGGGGCGAAATATTCTTCGTCGTATCCTTTGTCTTCTTTATATATCCTTTCGGTATCGACCGTGAAAAAGACCGTATCCGGTTCGGCTTCGGCAAGAGCCGAAACGTCCGGTTGAAACGAAACGCATCTTGTTCCCGTTTTGGCAGGCGCGTCCGCCCTTTGCAAAACGTACGCCGCGGCGGCAGGATAAAACGCCGATTCGCCGTAAAACACGGCGAAGTATTTATACAAAGTGTTGTCCGTACCGTTTTCCGTTTTCGGCACGTCGAACGAAAACGTCTTCGACGGCTTTGCGGTCCTGTACGGCGCGGCTTCGAGTTCTTCGAATCTCTCCTCGTCCTGACCCGGC
>CACYEW010000285.1 GCA_902773455.1 uncultured Ruminococcus sp. | reverse complement strand
GAGGCGGAGATAAAGACGGCGCTGAACGTCGCTGAAAATCAAATGAAATGGTATGAAAACTTCGACCGCGAGATACCGACGTGGTACAAAGGGAAAAATACTATTTAAATATTACAGATGGTTTATTCCGTTAAAGAAAGAAGATCGCGCGGCGCTCCGCACCTGAGAGTGAAGAAAACCGCAGACGGATATTGAAGCTTTACGACGGCTCAGAGTTTGACGCCGTGAAAAAATAAATGAAAAAAATACGAAAATCCCAACCTTTTTCATTTTTTGTGTCTGTATGGGTGAATGCATTCAAAGAGGTATGAACAAGTGAACAGACAAAACGCCGAGAAGATCATAACCGAATATCTGAAGCCGGTATTCGGCTTTACGCTGAAACGCTGCAAAAACGATCACGACGCGGAGGATCTTTGTCAGGATATAATCCTCAAAGCTTACCGCACGCTGCTTGTCCGCGACGACATAGGGGATCCGGGCAAATTCATATGGACCGTCGCTCACAACGCTCTCGCCAATTACTACCGAGACGCGGCGAAGAACGCCGTCGGTATCTCGCTTGACGAGATCGCCGACGATGAAGATCCGTACGAGATCTTTTCGGATGACGGCAGCGCCGAAACGGTAAAACGTCTGCAGAGCGAGATCGCGTATCTTTCAAAACTGCAGCGCAGGATCGTCATCGCGTATTATTATGAAAACAGAAAGCAGTCGGATATCGCGCATGAACTCGGCATACCTCTCGGAACCGTCAAATGGCACTTGTTCGAGGCAAAAAAAGAACTGAAAAGAGGTATGGAAAAAATGAGAGAATCAAGTCAACTTAAATTCAATCCCGTAAAATTTGACCGTATAGCCATAAACGGCAGCGCCGGTACGAGATCCGTCGGTGAATTTCTCCGCTCGTCTCTTGCACAGAATATATGCTACGACGTCCGTAACGAAGCGAAGAACGTCGAAGAGATAGCGGACGATCTCGGCACGTCGCCGGTATATATAGAAAGCGAGATCGAGAATCTGTACAAATTCGGGCTTTTGACTGAGAAAAACGGCAAATATACAGTCAACTTTCTTTTGATCGAGGAAACGCCGGAATTTCTTGCCGCTCAGGACGAGATGTATAAAAAAGCGGCGAAGCTGTTCGCTCCCGATCTTTACGACGAGCTGATGAGAAGCGGCCTTCTTGACGACAAGAATATTGTCTGCAACCAGATGCTCCCCGGTTCCACGCGCGAAGATCCGCTTCCGGATATCAATTTCCGCTTATGGGCTCTCATTCCGTTTATTACCGCTTCGTCCGGCAAGAAGGGTAACGAACGGATCAGATTCGAGGAAGTCGCAACTCTTCGTCCCGACGGCGGTCACAACATTTTCGAAGCTAACGTCGATACCGGCGAAATGAAGCTGCCGGACGGTTATTTGCATATGAAAGACTGGTGCGGCCCTGCGGTGTTTTCACGCGAGGGATATACCGTCTGGCGCGTCGATACGGAATGGTCCGGCAAAAGAATAAGCGTTGACAGCGCTTATTACGATCAGATGATGCGCGTTATCGGCGATTACGGCGATTTTTGGTCTGATGCCGGAGGAATGCTGAGTGAATCGGAATACGCATGGCTTTCAGAACTGGGATTCATCAGAACGGAGGGCGATTACGACAAGTGTTTCAAAGTGTGCTGGAAGGTCATGCAGTTAAGAAATAAGGAAATAAAAGATAAGCTGATCGAGCTGGGCGACCGGGTGAGAGAAAAACACGAGGCGGAATTTGAAAAACTCAAAGCCCCGTATATAAAAGCGGCGCTCGACACGGTCCCGGCGCATATGAAAAAGGCAAGAGAATATGAACTGCAGTTTTTATTCAGCTGTGACAGTTGGTTCATACTGCACTGCGTCAAAGCCCTGCTCGAAGAGGGTAAGCTGAAGATCCCGGCGGAAGAGCAGAAAAAAGCGATTTCCACGCTGATATATAAGCAGTAATAACGACCGGCGAGCAAAGGTTTTCTTCATATTGATAAAGAAGATCGCGCGGCGGGGCGGTGGGGGGACGCCCGCCGCGGTGCTCCGCACATGACCTTGAAGAAAACCTCCGCCCGGCAAAAAGACGAAAAATTTTGAAAAAAGTTTGCAGAAACGGTTGCGTTTTCGGCATTTTTTCG
>CACYEW010000284.1 GCA_902773455.1 uncultured Ruminococcus sp. | reverse complement strand
GACGGCCGGTATGCTTTCCGGTTACGATAAGAGCTACGTCGGAGAGCAGACCGTTACGGTGACTTACGGCAATCTCGCGCAGCAGTTTCGCGTGACTTATTATTCACGCGAAGCGGCAGACGCTTTCAACAACGAACTCGCCGAGTTCGATCTGAATTCGATCACGCTCGAATCGAGGGATTTAATAATGGATCTGCGCAACAGATACGCGAAGCTGAACAAAACGCAGCAGGAAGCCGTGACGTACGCTTACAAGATCGAAGAAGCGAGAGCGATATACAACAATCTCGTCGAGGGAGCTAAAACGAAACCCGCCGAAACGAAAAGCACGAATACCGAGCCCGTCTCAACGAAGCCCGTCGAAGCGGAGCCCGGCAGCGATCTTAAGATCGTATGGTATATCGTCGCCGGCATAGTGATCGTATCGGTCATAGGCGGCATAATATATTTCCTCTATATTTACTTCAAAAAGAAAAAAGAACTCGACGAAGACGAGTATTATTACGACGAGGAAGACGATGAAGACGACGGCGATCTCTCGTACGACGATTCCGAAGACGCCGATGAAAAAGAGGAGGATGAAGACGATGAATAAAAAGCTCACCGCGGCGATAATTTCACTTATCGTCATAATATCACTTTTGCTCGGCATATACGTCTCCTCGGCTTACGATCAGGCAAGCGCCGGAACGCCTGAACCCGTTACCGGAGAACAGACGGAGGATACGGCTGAGGTCACGGACGAACCCGGCACGGATACCGCCGAAGAGACCGGCACGGCGGAGGTCACCGGCGAAGAAACGGGAGAAGAAACGGGAGAAGAAACCGGTGAAGTAACGGGTGAAGAAACGGGCGAGGTAACCGGAGAAGATACCGGCGACGTCACCGACACAGCCGAGATCACCGATACCGAGGCTCCGATAGTCCTCACCGGCATTGAATTCGAATTTGAAACGTACAGACTCCATACGGGCGACGAGGTGCAGCTCAAAGTCAAACCGATACCCGAAGAGCTCGAGCTTCCGGAGATCTCGTTCTATTCGAGCGACGACGAAAAAGCCGAGGTCAGCTCCGAGGGCGTCCTCAGAGCCCAAAAGAACGGCAAGGTCACCGTTACCGCGGTCACCAAGGACGGCGAATTCTCGTGCTCCTGCACCGTGATAATCAGTTCGTCCGATATCAGATTCGTCGTTATAAACGAAACGGGAGAAAAGATTCTCGCCGGATTCAGACTCGGCGTTACCGTTTCCGATATAGTGACCGACATCTGCACCTCCGAAGAGATAGGACCCGAAGAGGTCACGGTCAGAAACGCGGACGGTACGGAAGCTTCCGGCAACTCCTCGGTCGCTACCGGCCTGGTCTTCTCCGTGAGCGGAGTCGAATATACCGCGATAATCTACGGCGACTGCAACGGCGACGGTATGATCAACGCCAAAGACACTCAGGCGGTTGCCGATTACATAACGGGCAAGATCACGCTCGACCGCGCGTTCCTCATAGCCGCCGGCGTAACGGACGGCGGAAACGTGACGATAGAGAACGCTCTTGTGATCCAGCGCCACGTCTACGGCCTCGCACTGATAGAACAGTGATTCAATAAAAAAAACGGCTGACGCGTCGTCAGCCGTTTTTTGCGTTCGCTTTTGACAAATCACATTATTGTATGACAGACGGATATCCGGAACGATAAAATACGATCGGGAAATACCGTCAGGTCTTTTGCCTCTCTGCCCGCATTCTCCGCCGCACGGTGTAAAAGTACCGTACGGCGTCATTATTTTTGAGCCGTTCTGACGCAAACAGTATTGACAAAAACCGCAGCGTATGGTATCATATTTTTGCAAAACAGGACAGGAGGGATATATATGAAAAAAATATTATGCCTGATATTCGCGGCGGTCATTACCGTTTCCGCGGCGCTGATGGCGGGATGCGCCGGAAAGACGGGCGGAGATGATACCAAACCCGCCGTCACAAAAGATGTGCAGAGCGTCGAACAGACCGTACCGGCTGATACGGAAAGACTGCCGGATACCCTTCCCGAGGCGAATTTCAACAAATACGTTTACCGCATAATCGGTCAGGGCGGCGCCGGATGGACCGCCGCCGATATGATGCGCCCCGAGACCATGGAAGACGACGGGCTCCAGTCCGCTAAGCTGATCCGTTATATGAACGTTGAAGAGAGATACAATATCTCGATCGAGACGACTCTTTCCGAAACCGTTTCGGCAACGGTAAAAGGCGCGGTGCTTACGAACGAGAATTCGTTCGACCTTATCTGTATGGATACCGGCAACACAAGCTCCGCGATGCTTACCAACCTGCTCACGAATCTCAGAAGTCTCGATTACCTCGATCTTTCAAAGCCGTATTACGATCAGAACTATATCAAAGATATGTCGTATTCCGGGAAGATCTATTCCGTCGTGACCGATATCACCACGATGGATATGTTCGTCACGTGGATAATGATGTATAACAAGTCGATGATCGAAAGATACGATCTGCCCGATCCGTACGATCTCGTCAAGAAAAACGAATGGACGCTCGACAAGTTCAATGAGATGCTCTCGGGCGACATCTCGTCCACCTCCGACGGCAAGTGGGACGACAACGACGTTTACGCGTTTGCCACGCACGTAGGCGCGGCGCGCAATTTCTTCTATGCGGCGGGGCTCAAGATCTGTGAAAAGGACCCCGATTCCGACGTGCCGATGATCTCCATCACGGAGAACTCGGATAACGCCGAAAAGCTGATGAAGATCTCGGAAAAAGTTACGGACATACTTTATAGCGACCATAAAACGCTTCTCGGCGGCAAGATAGTCGAAGCGTTCGAAGAAGGCAGAGCGATGTTCCTTGCCGAAATAACCGGTTATCTCGGCAGATTCAGAGAGATGAAAGACGATTTCGGCGTCGTTCCGTATCCGAAGCTCTCGCCGGACGAGGGATATTTCACGACGAACGACCCGTGTATAATGGTATTTTCGATACCGAAATACAGTAATTATACGCAGGATATGAAGGACCGCTCGGCTATGATATTCGAAGCGCTCTGCTATGAATCGTATCATACGGTCAGACCCGAGTATTTCTACGACGTGCTCGGCGGCAAGGAGACGAGAAACGCCGAATCGTTCGAAATGCTGAACCTCATAAACGATAACAGAGTTTACGATTTCGGACTTTTCAACGATATCGGTTCGCTTTCAACGATGTTCAGTACCCTCGCCTCGTCGGCAAGCCCGAAGGTGGCGTCCTCGATCAAATCCGGCGTAAAGCAAGCCAACAAGAAACTGCCGAAAATACTTGAAAAATACGAAAGCATGGAAGACTGAAAATGCAGATATAAAAAAGAAGGCGCAAAAAATCAGCCTTCTTTTTTCATTGTTCCGAATCATATCTCGTCGTCGTAAAAGAATGTATACGGAGAAACGCCGAGAACGTCTGCAATATCGAACAGCGTGTCAAGTGAAACGGTCCTGTTGACGTTCGGTGCTTCGACAGCACCGATAAACGCAAGATTCCTGTCGATCGCTTCTGCAAGCTCTTCTTGTGTAAATCCTTTCAGCTTTCTGTAGTAGCTTATTTTCAAACCTAGTTTTTTGTATTTTTCAAAATGAATTTCTTTCATATCATCACCTGCTTTCAGAATATTTTACCATAAAGTATTGACAATATGAATTCTTTGTGTTACAATATTTATTGTAACTAATACAATAAGGAGAAAACAAAATGAAATCGGATGTAAAACTCATGATACTGAAAGCAAAAAACAAATCG
>CACYEW010000283.1 GCA_902773455.1 uncultured Ruminococcus sp. | reverse complement strand
GGTGGGCGCCCCCCAAAGATGTCGCAAGCTTGATTTTGCATAGCTGCGCCGTATTTCACTGCGACTCCGTCGCCTGCGGGACGGCCTCTTGTTCTTCGACCGATTTTTCAAAAATCAAACATTTGTTCGACTTTTTTTGAAAAACCTCTTGATTTTTTGAAAAAGTCGGTGTATAATATAGAAAAACGAAAATTTGTTCGTATTTACGAACCTGAAAGGAATAAAAAATGGCTAAAGCTAAAAAAACAGCGCCGGCTGACACGCCGGCTTCTCCCGACGAAAAGAAGAAAGCTCTTGCGACCTCTATCTCCGAGATAGAAAAGAAATTCGGCAAAGGCGCCGTTATGAAGCTCGGCGCCAACACCCAGATGAAAGTCTCGGCTATACCGACCGGCTCTCTCACGCTCGACCTTGCGCTCGGCATCGGCGGCGTGCCGAGAGGCAGGATTGTCGAGATATTCGGCCCGGAATCCTCCGGTAAGACGACCGTAGCGCTCCACATGGTCGCCGAAGCGCAGAAGCTCGGCGGCGAGGCGGCGTTCATCGACGCGGAACACGCGCTCGATCCGATCTACGCAAGGAATCTCGGCGTAGATATAGAACAGCTCCTCGTTTCACAGCCGGACAGCGGCGAGCAGGCGCTGCAGATCGCCGAATCGCTTATACGCTCCGGCGCGATAGACATTGTCGTTATCGACTCGGTCGCCGCGCTCGTTCCTCAGGCGGAGATCGACGGCGAAATGGGCTCGTCTTTCGTCGGTCTTCAGGCGAGACTCATGTCTCAGGCGCTCCGCAAGCTTTCGGGCGCCGTATCGAAGACCAACAGCATAGTGGTGTTCATCAACCAGCTGCGCGAAAAGGTCGGCGTTATGTACGGCAACCCCGAGACGACTCCCGGCGGCAGAGCGCTCAAATTCTACTCATCCGTCCGTATAGACGTAAGAAAGACCGAAGTGCTCAAAAATTCCGGCGAGATGGTCGGCAACAAAACGCGCTGCAAAGTAGTCAAAAACAAAGTCGCGCCGCCTTTCAAGACCGCCGAATTCGAGATAATCTACGGCAAGGGCATCGCAAAATCGGGCGAGATACTCGATATCGGCACCGATCTCGGCATAGTTGAAAAGAGCGGTTCGTTCTTCTCGTATAACGGTGAACGTCTCGCACAGGGTCGCGACAACGCGAGAAAATACCTCGAAGACCATCCCGAGCTGATGAAAGAGATTGAAGAAAAGATCAAAGCGAACGCCGCGAAGATCGATCTCGAGGGCGCAGCTTCGTTCGATCTCGACGACGATGAAGACGACGAAGACGACGAATCCTATATCCTCAACACCAACGCTCTGAACATAAGCGCGGACGATGACGACTGACGCCGGAAAAGCGTATTTACGCGCGGTAAAGATCCTCTCCGCCTCGGACAACACTCCGGTAATGCTTTTTC
Source organism: uncultured Ruminococcus sp. (assembly GCA_902773455.1). Lineage (GTDB taxonomy): Bacteria > Bacillota > Clostridia > Oscillospirales > CAG-272 > UBA1248. Next base: position 1,011 of record CACYEW010000283.1, on the reverse strand, counting down.
ACAAGCTTTGTGATAAGGGTTTTTCCGAAGAAGACGCGGCGGCCGCCGTGAACCGGCTTATAGCAGAAAAGCTGCTCGACGAGAAAAATCTGCTTGAAAAGACCGTTACGGAGCTTTACGAAATGCGTTACGGTCCCGCTTACGTACGCGCGGCGCTCAAAAAGAAGCGGTTTTCGAAAAGCGCCCGGGCGGATGCAGAACAGATGATGAGCCGTCTCGATTTCGATTCGGCAAAGCAAAGTCTGATACAGGAGCTGTATTTATCCGGCGCTGACGAAAAAAAGACTGCCGCCGCGCTTTTGCGCCGCGGCTTCGAACCGGAGGACGTATAAGAAATTTATGCAGATAAACGGTTTTAACGGCGGCGCGGATTACGCGTTCGTCGCTTTGCGCGGCGCGCCGCGGCTGAAAGACGAAGCCGCAAACTGGTTTCACTCGAAATGGGGCGTACCGGCGGAAGCGTACGCGGAGCTCATGGATGAATATCTCGGCGGCAAAACCGAATACGGCTGGTATCTCTGCCTTCACAAAGGCGTTATCGTCGGAGGTCTCGGCATCATAGAAAACGATTTTCACGACCGGAAGGATCTGTCGCCGAACGTATGCGCCGTCTATACGGAAGAAGCGCACCGCGGAAAAGGCATAGCGGGACGTCTGCTCGGTATCGCAGTCGAGGACATGAGATCGAGGAATATCTCGCCGCTGTATCTCGTTACCGATCACGCGGGTTTTTACGAGCGTTACGGCTGGGAATTCTTATGCGCCGTTCAATGCTTCGGCGAGACGCAGCCGTCGAGGATGTATATACACAGATAAATAAAACCGCCTCGCGGTGTACTTCGTAAGGAAGTACACCGCAGCTAAATTCGCCGCAAACGGCGAGCTGAATTATGCTTCGCATAGCTAAATTCGCTCCGCGAGCTGAATTCGGCTTCGCCGAGCTTACAGGCGAATTTAATTTAGCTGAAGCCGCGAGGCTTCAATTTAGCTATACGCCGCAGGTGTATAATT
>CACYEW010000282.1 GCA_902773455.1 uncultured Ruminococcus sp. | reverse complement strand
TGCTGGCAGGGTGACGACGTCACAGGCTTCGACCATGACGGTCCTCTTACCGGCGGCATCCAGACGACCGGCAACTACCCCGGCAAGGCGAGAACTCCCGACGAGCTGATGGCAGATATCGACAAGGTCATATCCCTCTGCCCCGGCAAGCTCAAACTGAACCTGCACGCCTGCTACGCGATATTTGAACCGGGTCATTTCGTCGACCGCGACAAGATCGAGCCGAAGCATTTTGAAAAGTGGGTAAAATTTGCAAAAGAAAGAGGCATGGGCATAGACTTCAACCCGACGTTCTTCTCTCATCCGAAGGTAAAAGACGGCCTTACGCTCTCCTCTCCCGATGAAGAAACAAGAAAATTCTGGGTAGAGCACGGCAAAGCCTGTATCCGTATCTCCGAATATTTCGCGCGTGAAACGGGCGTCCCCTGCGTTATGAACATCTGGATCGGCGACGGCTTCAAGGACGTTCCCGCAGACAGGATCGGACCGAGACTCCGCTATAAACAGTCGATCGAAGAGATCATCGCCGAGCCGCACGATCCGAAGCTCGTAAAGCCGTGCGTCGAATCGAAGGTCTTCGGCATAGGCGTTGAATCGTACACCGCCGGCTCCGCCGAATTCACGCTGTCGTTCGCCGCGACGCATGAAGGCGTTCTGCCGCTGATGGACAACGGTCACTATCATCCGACCGAGGTCGTCTCCGACAAGATACCGGCTCTGCTCGTATACTTCCCCGAGATAGCTCTGCACATCACGCGCGGCGTCCGCTGGGATTCCGACCACGTTCTGCTCTTCGACGACGAACCGAAAGAAATGGCGAAAGAGATCGTACGCTGCGACGCTCTCGACCGCGTATACATGGCTCTCGACTATTTCGACGCGAGCATCAACCGCGTATCCGCGTGGACGGTCGGCGTAAGAAGCTGGGAAAAGGCTCTGCTCGCCGCGATGCTCACGCCGCATAAATGCCTGAAAGAGCTTCAGGACAAAGGAGAATTCACCGAGCTCATGGTCCGCCAGGAAGAAGTCAAGATGCTCCCGCTCGGCGACGTCTGGGCTGAATACTGCCGCCGCTGCGGCACGACCGAATGCGGCTGGTTCGAAGAAGTTAAGAAATACGAAGCCGAAGTTCAGTCGAAACGCGTATAATAAAGTAAACAAACGTAAGATCAAGCCGCTTTTTCAAGCGGCTTGACCGTTATCGGAGGAGAATATGATAAAAATTGGTATAGTCGGCGCAAGAGGTCTGTCTGTCGTCGGCGCGATAAAAGCGATGCCGGATGACGCCGAGATCGTTGCGATGTGCGATCTCGACGAGGGCGCTCTCGAGACGGCGAAGGCGGCGATAGGAAAAGAAGATCTGCAGTTATACCGCATCTACGGCGATATGCTCGAAAAAGCCGATATAGACGCGGTCGTCATATCGACGCCGATGCAGTGCCACGTGCCGCAGGCGATAGAGGCTTTGCAGGCGGGCAAGCACGTTATGTGCGAGGTCACCGCCGCCGTCAGCATGGACGAGTTGTGGTGGCTGATCGAAAACGTCGAGAAATCGGGCAAAATATATATGTACGCCGAAAACTACTGCTATATACCGGAGGTACAGCTCGTGCGTCAGCTCGTCAAAAAGGGCTTCTTCGGTGAAATATATTACGGAGAGGGCGAATACACGCACGACTGCACGTCGCTTCGCAACTGGCACGGCAAGACCGGCTGGCGTTCCTACTGGCAGATGGGCACGAGGGGATCGTTTTATCCCACGCACAGCCTCGGTCCCGTTATGCAGTGCTTCGACGACGACAGGATCGTTTCGATAGCGAGCTTCAGCCCCGGCAATCACAACCCGTACGGACTCCGCAACGACGATCTCACGCAGACGATGTGTCAGCTCGCGTCGGGCAAGCTCGTAAAGCTGCGCGTAGATACGATATCGCCGCGCCCGCACGCGATGGCGTATTATCAGATACAGGGTACCAAAGGCTGTTTTGAGACGTCGCGCCTCGGAGGGCAGTCGATGATCGCGCTCGATACTGACGCTGAACGGCAGGGCTGTTACGTATGGAAGCCGCTTTCGGACTATAACGAATACCTGCCCGAACGTTATAAGAGCGGAGCCGGAGAGGGCGCCGGTCACGGCGGCGGAGATTACTATATAGTCGCCGATTTCATAAACGCGATAAAGACGAACACTCAGCCGGAATTAAACGTATACAAAGCCGCTGAATGGACTTCGGTCGCTCTGCTCTCCCAGCTCTCCGTCACGAACGGCGGCAGAGTCATGGAGGTCCCGAATTTCAGAAAGAATATGAGCTGGGAAGAAAAGCGCATAAAGCTCTGACCGCTCTCACGACGCCGCGGGCGGCATATCGCACCGCGTCAGCGGCATATCGCACCGCGTCAGCGGCATATCGCGTCTTTGAAAGAGACATATCGCAAAAAACCGCCCTCGCGGTGTACTTCGCAAGGAAGTACACCGCAGCTAAATTCGCCGCAAACGGCGAGCTGAATTATGCTTCGCATAGCTAAATTCGCTTCGCAAGCTAAATTCGGCTTCGCCGAGCTTACAGGCGAATTTAATTTAGCTGAAGCCGCGAGGCTTCAATTTAGCTATACGCCGCAGGTGTATAATT
>CACYEW010000281.1 GCA_902773455.1 uncultured Ruminococcus sp. | reverse complement strand
TATTCATAATCTTATTTTCTTTATCTCTTCCGTGTAATACTGAACGAGTTCGAATTTCGTACCGGGCATCAATCTGTGGTCCGGGCACGGAATAAAGCCGCCGAGCGAAGCGAGCCGCTTCATACGTTCGATCTCTTTATCGACCGCGGCCTTGTCTATCCGCAGAGCGGTCTTGTCCATGCCGCCGACGCCGAGAACGTTTGCGCCGTATTTCTTTCTCGCCGGTTCGAACTGATCGCCCCATACGCCGACCTCGATCGGGAACATGGTGTTCACGCCGTTTTCGACCCACGTCGGCAGAAGCTTTTCCGTCACGCCGTCGCAGTCGAGCGATATGATGTCTATACCGTATTTACGGCAAAGCTCGTTGCGTTTTTTATAATGTTTCGCGCACAGCTCGTCAAAAAGCTCGGGTGAGAGAAGGGGACCGTTTTTGAAGCAGATGTCCTCCCAGTAGTGCGCGAAGTCGAATTTCGCGCCCGTCTGTAATATCGCCTCGGCGCATTTGTACTGCATATCGGCGTAAGTGTCTACTATGTCGGCGAAAAGCTCCTCGTCCTCGTCGTACATAAGATAGCTCATGCCGATGACCGTCGTGATGTTTCTTATATTGCCCATCACCGAACCGAGATGAAGTCCCACGGGTACGTCGTACGGGCGGTTTTCGTTGAAATGCTTATAAAACTCAAGATCCACGCGTTCGGGGAAATACTGCATTTTCGGCTTATAATATTTTTCGAACGCCTCGCGGTCTTTCAGAAGATAATCGTCTTCCGACGGTATCGACGTTACGCCGGGTTTTACGCGCTCGATAACGCCGTCGGCGTTCTGCACACGGCGCGATCCGTCCGGCAGGACTTCGAGTACTTTGGTCTCAAAGCCGGGTATGAGGTGATTTGCGCTGCCGTACGTTCTGTAATAGTTGAAATCCCAGCCGAGCAGCTTATCGAGCTCACGTTCCTTTTCGCTGCCGTCGTAGTTGCCTTCAGCAAGCTCCGCCGGTATTTTCCCGAGCCTTACCCATTCGTCAAGAAGCTCGGGCCAGTAGCCGAAATGCACCGCAGGCATCCTGTCGACCGGCTTGAAATGCAGAAGGTTAATGCATCTTTCTCTGTTAGTCATTGAATCACCTTATTTTACCGCTTTTTCAGCGTATTCTTTAAGCATCGCCACGTATTCGTGATAGCGCGCAAGCGGACAGTCGGGAGGCGTCTGATGGTCGACGCTCGGTATGAAGCCGCCCGTTTTCATTACGGGCAGAAGCCTCTCGAACTCTTCGCGCATAGCTTCGGTGCTTCTTCTCATGGTCATTTTATCAAAGGCTCCGATGAAGAGGAAGTCGGGATGCGCCTCGCGTAAAGCCGCCACATCTACGCCCGCCTGCCGTTCAAGCGGAAGCACGCCTTCGATACCGGCGCGTTTGAGCCACGGTATCATTTTCGTGATATCCCCGTCGCTGTCGACGATGACCTTTGTTCCGTGCTCTTTTATGAAGGGTATGACCTTTTGATAGTAGGGAAGAAGATATTCGTCGAACGAGTCTTCCGATATCATCGGTCCGTTGTTGTAGCTCATATCCTCTCCGAACGTCATGAATTCGGGCGTAAGGATCGAATACATTTTTTCGAGTATTCCAAGCTGATATTCGGCAAGATCGTCGAGTATCCTGTGGTATAATTCCGGCTCGTCGTAAAACGAATACAAATGATTTTCTATTCCGAGCAGGGTACGGGGGAACCAGAAGCCGCCGTCGAGCGAGAACCAGATCGGGAAATCGCCTCTGTCGTGCGCTTCTTTAAGATTGCGCATGGAGTCGAGCGAAGCCTCGGCTTCTTTTTCGGGATAAAGGTAAGGTAAAAGAGCTTCGTAACCGTCTTCGTCTTCGCAGATCGGACCGCCGTTGAATTTCGGCTGAGGACAGTTATACGCTCTGTGCGGAAACCAGAACTGCATATGCTGATCGAGCCCGAGATAGGGCGCGAGATCGTGAAAACCGAGCTCCTTCGGCAGACCTTCGCTCTGCCATTGAACGACGGTCTTGTCCCACCACCAGGAAGCCCACTCCATCGCGGGCAGTCTGTCGTCGGGCGTTTCGAAATTCAAAACAGCCTGAAACCGTTCTCTGTTTGTCATATCGGTAACCTCACTTTAATAAATTCTGAAAGCAGCGAACCCGTAAGGCGGTATATCGGAAAGATATACTTTGTCGCCCTGCAGGCGTCCTTCGCAGTTGAAAAATTCTATATTTTCGTATTCACGGTCAAGCTCGGCAACGCCGTCCATCACCGGATCGGCGAAGAAGTTCCATAATCCCGCGACCGTTTCTTTGCCGTCCGTTTTGCACTGTACGTAAAGCTCGGGGCAGTCGTTTATATATACGGGCAGTTTTCTGCCGAGACGCTCTGCGAATTCGGCGTACTGACGGCTGCGTTTTCTGTGCCTCATCACCGCGGGATCGCTTTGCCGCGGATCGACGTTCAGTATCAGAAATCTCATCCCGGCTTCGTTTTCGTAAAATACCGACATCGGGATCGTTTTTCCGTTGACCTCCGCATAACTCAATATCTCGGCTTTGTTATCAAACTCCGCTTCATATATCAGCGCGTTATAGACGTCTATCGTATCGCCGTCGGCGAATTTTTCGATCATCGTATGCTCGACGCCGCCGACGTTTCTCAATCCGCAGTCAACGCCGCGTTTCGTCAGTATATCGGCGGCGGCGATATCGATAACGGTTCCGTTATCGAGAGCCCCGACCGGCAGGTCTCTTGCATTTTCGTCAAATACGGCGCCGTACGTTCCCGCGCCTTCGTAGACCGTCGGCACGGAACAGTATGCGAGCGAACGCGCCGCCATGGGGAAGAAAAGATGCTCGGGATCGTTCGACGCGCTGAATTTCGACGGATACTCGGCTTCGCCGAATTTCTTCATTGAAGAGTAGACTCTGACGCCGAGCGAAGATTTACCGGCGAAATGCCTGTCTATCCATTCGTATATCGGTTTGTTTCTTTCGTAAAGTCTCGCGTAACCGGTTTCCGTATCCGGGCGCGAATGGTAGTCGATCCCGTATTTCAGTATCCCGTCGGTACATCCCGCGGCGCGAAGCGCCGTATCGAAGCCTTCGAGAAAAGCCGCCGGACACTGTATGCGGGGGCGCGGAAATACGTCGCCTTCGGACATTACCTCTATATCCGGATATTTCGTCCAGGCCGCTTCCATACGCTCAAGCTCTATCGTGTCCTGTATCATATTGCCCCAGTTCTGTTTCGACGCCCAGTACGGCGCGCCGATCAGACGTACGAACGGCTTCGTATGATCGCCTGCGAGCAGACGCGCGATCTCCGCGGCGTCGACTCCGTCTATATCCCAGCCGGTCATGCACGTGCAGAAACCGAAGCGGATGCTTCCGTCCACCTCGTCTACCGCCGCTCTGACTTTTCCGGCAAAGCTTCTGAACGCGTCGCCGTTCGCTTTGAGATATGCGTCTCTGTATTTGTTTTTGCCGCCGTTGCGGATAAGCGGATAAAGCTCTTCGGCGGTATGATCTTCGCCCGTTATCCCGTTTATCATCTTAACGTGATTTTTGCATAAACATCCGGGCGTCAGGCCGAAGAATCCGTAACGGAAATCGTCGTCGAACATCAGCAGATCCGGTCCGCACGACGCGAGCTCTTTA
>CACYEW010000280.1 GCA_902773455.1 uncultured Ruminococcus sp. | reverse complement strand
AGATTAACGAAAGCCGAAAAAACGGTTGCCGATCTGACTCCGGCGACGACCGGACCGAAGGAGGAACCGACGGAGGCTCTGACCGAACGCGTCACCGAAGCAGTCACGGGAGCCGTCACCGAAGCGCAGACCGAAATCCGGACTCAGAGCGGAGAACCGATAACGGAAAAAGCCGCAGAAGAGATCGAAATAAAGACCGTGGACGACTCGCTCGCGATATGGATACTCGCGTCTGTAATGATCGCGGCGGTACTCGCGACGGCGGGCTTCGTCTTCGTGAAGCTGAGAAAGAGAGCGTAAAATGAAAGACGTATCGAACAGGATTTTCGCTTGCATCGTTCTGCTTTCCGCGCTGTTTGCGCTGACGCCGTCCGCAAAATCGGCGGATACTGCGCCGAAGGAGCTTTGCGAGACCGTGATAACGCACGACGGAGGAAATTACGGGCGGCTGACAACGGATAAAAAAACGTATGAATACGACTTTTCCGAAACGGACGTAAAGTTCTATTCGTCCGACCCCGCGATATCAACGTCGAACCTGAGAACGAATATGATATTCGACGGCAAAACTCTTTCGTGCAGGGAAGGGCAGACGTTTTCGTTCGGTTCCGCGGCTTTTTTAGGCGACGATTACGGCGTATGCGGCGGCGAGGCTTCTTTCAAAATCGATATGAACGGCGGAAAACTCGGGGTCGGACTGAGACTTTCAAAGAAAGCCGCCGACGAAGATCACCGCGGCATATGGTTCGTTTTCGATAACGGCAAACTGTACGTGAGCGAACCCGAATCCGGGCTGAAAACGGAGATCAAAAACGCTCCTCAGATGAGATCCGGCACGGTCAGAGTGGCGGACAGACGCACCGTTATAGAGTTGTATTTCAATGATAAAGCCGTATGTTTTGTCGAATATGACGGTTATACGGGCGCTCTTGCCGTAAAAGACGCTTCGGGCAAAAAGCTCGGCGGAAAAGACGAAAGCGACGTCAGAGCGGCCGGATATTTCACGCTGTACGCCGACGGCTTTTCCGGCGGCATAGACGATCTGTCGTTCGATCATACGGACGTCACGCTGAAGCCGTCGGACACGCCCGGCTTCGGTATAGACTATACGACGTGGATCGCGACGGACGACCGCGGCAGAACGACTGTGGCAGGAACGGAAACAAGAGAGAACAAGCAGGTCGGGATGTTTTATTTCCTTTCCCACACGGGCGAGGATACGGAAGAGCTGCACGATGTCACGAGAATATATACCGAAGACGGTCTCGACGGGCTGAACGATCAGCTCACCGATCCGAAATCAAGCGGCTGCTATTACTGGGCGGAACCGTATTACGGCTATTACAGGAGCACCGACGTGTGGGTGTTCAGAAAGCACGCGTATCAGCTTGAAGCGGCGGGGGTCGATTACATATTCCTCGATTTCACAAACGGCGCGTATTACCCCGAGGCGCTTCATACGCTGCTCGACACGTGGCTTCAGATGCGTAAGGAAGGCGTTCATACGCCCGATATCTGCATATTCTGCGCCGGCAGAGTTGAAGCCGTCGTAGGACCGCTCCGCGGATGGATGTATTCGGAGCAGGGCTTTGAAGAATACGGCGAGCTTTTCTATAAATACAAAGGAAAGCCGCTCCTTCTCGCCGGAATAGAAGATGACGACAATAGCGATCTCGCAAACTGGATCCGCGATACCTTCACGGTCAGAAACTGCTGGGCGTGGCAGGACGGAGACGGCTGCTGGAACTGGCTGCAGGAATACAAAAAAACGCCGAGCGGAAAGTATAAATTCGTAAACGGCGGCAAGGGAAGAGACGAAAACGGCGTTTTCGAACAGCTCGCCCTCTGCGTGGGTCATCATCCCACGACCTCGAAAGGCCGCTCGTTCGAAAACGGGAATTACCCGAAGATAAACGATAACGACTACGGATTTTCGCTCGATTCGGGCGCCGGGATCGGTTACGCCTCGCAGTTCGACGCGGTAATGTTTTACGATCCCGATATGATCACGATCACCGGCTGGAACGAATGGTCGGCGGGGCTTATGCACATAAACGAATACGATACGTACGCCGGCTCCGAAACACTCGGATTTCAGTTCGTCGATCAGTTCAATACGGAATATTCGCGCGACGCCGAGCCTATGAGGATGAGGCAGGGCGACGGACCCGGCTTCGGCGACAACTTTTATTATCAGACTGTCGATTTCATACGCAGATTCAAGGGTACCGGCGCCGTTACGAAAGCCTCGGGACAGGTCACGGTCGATATGACCGACAGCTCGGTATGGAACAACGTCGGCCCGGTCTACGGCGACAGCGTCGGAGATACGGCGTGGCGAAGCGAAGAGGGTTATTTTTCAAACTGCAATTACGTAAACAACACGGGCAGAAACGATCTCGTGTCGGCAAAGGTAAGTCAGGATTCGCAGTATCTGTATTTCGTGATAAAGACCGCCGATAAGCTCGTGACCGACGACGGCGCAAACTGGATGAACCTGTTCGTCGATACGGATAACGATCCGGAAACCGGCTGGGAAGGCTACGATCTCGTTCTGAACAGAGGCCGCGACGGCTTTTACGTCACCGTCGAATCGCTTAAAGACGGCTGGAGCGGAAAGCAGATCGGTCAGGCGTTATATACGGTAAACGGAAACGAAATGATCGTCAGACTCGACAAATCCGTCGCGGGAATCGACGGTAAAGCCGGGACGTTTTCGTTCAAATGGGCTGACAATTCGACGCTTAACGGCGACGTTATGGAATTCTCCGAGCTCGGAGACACCGCCCCGGACGACAGATTCGCGTATCTGTATATCTGCGAGGAACCGGCGGATCAGACCCCGGAGGTCAGATACTCTCTGCTCGGAGCGAACGGCGAAGCGGTCGCGCCGCACGACGAACGCGTGCCGCTCGTCAATAACGGCGGGCAGGAAAAGCCCGGCGAAGCACCCGCTTCTTCGAAAAAGACGGTCTATAAACATTCCGCCGCGCTCAAAGCGACGATAATCGCGACCGGAGCCGTTACCGGCGCCTGCGCCTTCACCGTGATCGTCGTGTCGGACAAAGTGAAGAGAAGAAAGAAAGAATAAATCAAAAAACGCCTCGGTTGCGGTGTACTTCGTAAGGAAGTACACCGCAGCTAAATTCGCTTCGCGAGCTGAATTATGCTTCGCATAGCTAAATTCGCTCCGCGAGCTAAATTCGGCTTCGCCGAGCTTGCAGGCGAATTTAATTTAGCTGAAGCCGT
>CACYEW010000279.1 GCA_902773455.1 uncultured Ruminococcus sp. | reverse complement strand
CTACAAAACTCCGGAAGACAAACTTGCGGATATGAAGATGAGAATCGAAAACGAGTATTATCAGCTTTACGTCCGCGCCGCTTACGGTGAAATAGCGGTGAAAGACAAGAGGACCGGTCAGATCCTGTTCTCGAACCCCTACGACATAGCCTCTACAAAAGGTTCTTCGGATACGAAAGCCGAGCTTATGTCGCAGATAATCCTTGAATTCACAAACGGTTCCAAAACGACTACTTACAACAGCTACACGGAAGCGGCGCTTCGCGAGCAGATCGTTGTAAAGAACATCAAAAACGGCGTTCGCGTTGAGTATACCCTCGGCAAGACCGAAACGAGATGGCTCGTACCGCAGATGATCACGGCGGAGCGTTTCGAAGAAGTGATCCTCACCCCCATCCGTGAAAATACGATGGAGCTTCAGGAGAAGCAGAGAAAATACATACTCGACAAGTTCGAACAGGGCTTCTATTCGCTTAAAGACGTCAACGACCCGACGCTTTCGAAAACAGCCCGTGAAGAGATGCTTTCACAGTGGCCGATACTGAAGAAGATCGACGCCATATACGTTCTCGGTTCCGACACGAGAGACCGTGAGTACAACATGCTTGAAGGATATATCAAGATGTACGCACCGGATTACACGTTCGAAGAACTCGACTACGACCATGACAAGACCGATTACGAATCGAACGCGAAATCTCAGCCGCTTTTCAGAATGGCGGTCGAATATACCCTCGACAAGAACGGTATAACGCAGACGCTCGCCGCGAGCAGCATCAGCTTCGACGAGACTACGTACACGCTCAATTACCTTAAAGTGAATCCGTGGTTCGGCGCGGGCAACTCGAACTACAACGGCTTCAGCTTCATCCCCGACGGAAGCGGTACGCTCATCAGATTCCAGGACGTTGACAAATCTCTGACGCTCACGTCCAAGGTCTACGGCTCCGACTTCTCCTATCACCAGATGGATCCCGCCCACAGGCAGACGATCAGAATGCCCGTTTACGGCGTTGTTGAAGAATTCTACAACAGAGTCGTCAAACCGGTCGAGATACTTCTGCCCGAAAGCGAATGGTATTACGACCAGTACGGTTATCTTATCAAAACGAGACGCGAAATGCAGACCACGATCACAAAAGAATCGCGCGGATATTTCGCGATACTCACCGAAGGCGACGCTCTTGCAGAGATCTCCACGGTAAACGGCGCCGGTTCGACTCACGTTTACAGCTCGGTTCAGACCACGTTCTATCCGAGACCTACCGACTCATACAGCCTGAGCGAGGCGATGGGCGCCGGTTCGGACGAAATGTGGAGCGTTTCCGCAAAGAGAAAGTATACCGGCAACTACACGGTAAAATACTATCTGCTCTCCGACTCCGGAAAGACTGAAGATTATTTCAAAGCTCAGGAAGAAGCCGGCACGCCCGATACCGAGTCGAAATTCTACGAAGCGACTTATATGGGCATGGTGAACGCCTGCAGAGATTACCTCGAAGAAAACGGTCTCATCGAAAGGATCGATTCGAACAAGTTCAAGAAAGACATCCCGATGACGATCGAAACGCTCGGCGTCGCTTATGACGACGATACGATACTTACGATACCGGTTACGGTAAAACGCGCGCTCACGTCGTTTGACGATATCAAAACGATGTATAACACGCTCGCCAAGGAAGGCGTCACGAACCTGAATTTCAAACTCACCGGTTACGCTAACGGCGGTCTCGACTCCACCGTTCCGTACAGACTCAAGTGGGAGAGAAAAGCGGGCGGAGCGAAAGGCTTCAACGATCTGATGGCGTTTGCCGAAGAAAAGGATATCGGAATTTATCCCGAATTTGACTTTTCGTACATCAAAGCAGCGTCCCTGTTCGACGGATTTTCGTATAAACAGCACGCCGCCAAGACGATGGATAACCGTTATCCGAGAAAGTATTATTACGACCCCGCTTATCAGATGACCGTCCGCAGAGGCGAAAACCCGATCTCGGCGTCGGTATTCAAGTATTTCTACAACAAATTCGG
>CACYEW010000278.1 GCA_902773455.1 uncultured Ruminococcus sp. | reverse complement strand
CGGCGAATACAGCCTCACGCTTCACGGCGTATCGGTGTTCCGCAAGTCCGCCCGCGCGACCGGCGGAGAGGTCCTCGTTCCGGCGCTCATAATAGCCGGAGCGGTGGTACTGCTTCTTCTGACGGCATACGCCGTGATCTTCATCAGGACCAGAAAACAGTATAAGAGGCCGTCCGCCGTAAAAGAAACGGAGACGGACCGGTAACAATAAAGCAAAGCCGCCGGAAGGCGGCGGAAAGGCTCATGATGCAAACTGTAAAACGTATACTCTGCGTTCTTATCTCGGTATTGTTCGTTTTCTCTCTCGTTTCCGGCGCGGCTGCCGCCGCGACGGCTTCGGAGCCGAAAACAACGCTGCCCGGCAGAATAAAAAGAGAGCTTAAGGTCTTATCGTTCGATTTCAGCGAAAAAACGATCAACGCGTACGTCAGAAATCCTTACGTCGAGGTCGTCAATTACGGCGTTATGAAGATAGCGAACGGCGTTATGAGCAATCAGGCGGCAAGACCGTTCGCGTTCGCCTCATCCGGAGGCGTCGGCGACGACTACGGACTTTCCGAAGGCTACGTGAAATTCAAAATGAGCCTTAACGGCGGCGAGACGGCTCTCGGTATGAGACTGCCCCGCGTCGACGCGTACAAGGACTGCCGCGGAATATGGTTCTCGTTTTCTCCGGACGGCAAAATCACCGTATCCGAAAAAGTCAGCGGCAAAAGCGCCGTTATAGATACGAAAAAAAGCTTTGCCGAGCCGGTAGAGATAAAATGCGAAGAAAAAATGACCGGGCTGGCGCTTTACGTAAACGGCAATAAAACCGCCGAGGTCGATATCGCCGGCGCCGTCACGGTAAAGGATCTGATCGGCGGCGAAGAAGTGAGATTCGATAAAGCCGACGTCGATCCCGCGGGAAGATTCAGCCTTTACATGGGCGGTTCGACAGACGGGTATATCGACGACCTTGAATTCACGCACTACGACGTCGACCAGAGCGGCGACGCGGCGGATCCGAGAGAGATCGATTATTCGACCTGGACAGCCGTCGACGATCTCGGCAGGACCGTCGCTTCAAACGAGAAAGCGGGCGATCCGAGAGAGGGCAAATACGTTGGACTGTTTTACTTCCTCTGCTGGACAGGCGCTGGCGTTCACGTTCAGGACAATACGAAAATATATCTTGAGCAGGGCGCGGACGGACTCAAAAAATATCTTGAACAGCGCGGAGGCGAAGCGTACTGGGCCGAGCCGTATTTCGGGTATTACAGAAATACCGATAAATGGGTATACAGAAAACACGCGTATATGTTCGAAGCGGCGGGCATAGATTTCATATTCCTCGACGTTTCAAACGGCGTCACGTTCAACGAAGGTCACCTCGCGCTGTTCGACACGTGGCTGCAGATAAGAAAAGAGGGCGGTCATACGCCTCAGATCGTATTTTTCTGCGGCGACAGGGGCGACGTGCTGAATACGGACGTGCAGAACATCAGGCGCACCGTTTTTTCGGAGGCAAATTACGAAAAATATAAAGAGCTGTTCTTCATGTGGGAAGGCAAGCCGCTCATATTCGGTAATATCAACGCAAAAGAAGTGACCGCGCAGACGAAGCAATTCCTCTCGGACTTCACAGTCAGAGGCAACTGGGCGTGGTGCGATAAGAACGGATACTGGAGCTGGCTGCAGGATTATAAATACAACAGATCGAAAGACGTTTATACGCTCGTTGACGGCGGCAAGGGCAGAGACGCGAACGGCAATTTCGAAGAGCTTGCGATATGCCTCGGTCACCACGCTTCATCGAGCAAGGGCAGAAGCTACGTAAACACGAAAGAGCCGAATACCAAAAAGAACGACTTCAACTATACTCTCGAAGGGATCGGAGAGGGCAAATGCTTCGAATTCCAGTTCAACGCGGCAAAAAGCTTCGATCCGCAGGTGCTTCTTATCACGGGCTGGAACGAATGGATAGCCGGCTGTTTTCACGATAAGTCAAACACGTTCTTCGCGCAGACGAACGTAAACGGATACGCGTATATCGACCAGTTCAATACCGAGTTTTCGCGCGACGCGGAGCCGATGAGACTGCGCGACGGAGTCGGCTTCGGCGACAATTACTATTATCAGCTTTGCGATTACGTAAGGCAGTTCAAGGGGATCGGAAAAACGACGGAGGCGACGGGACAGAAGACCGTAAGCCTGACGGACATATCGAGCTGGGACGGCGTCGGACCGGAATACAGAGACAATACGGGCGACGCGGAGCTGCGAAACTCGGTCTGCTACGACGCCGACATAAGATATATCAACAACACCGGCAGAAACGATATTGAGTACGCAAAGGTCTCGCAGGATAAATACAGCGTATTTTTCCTCGTAAAATGCACCGCTGATATAGAAAAGGCCGACGGCGAGAACTGGATGAACCTGTTCGTCAACGTCGGTACTGACAGAAGCTCCGGCTGGGAAGGCTACGGCTATATAGTCAACAGAAGCCGCAGCGATAAAACGGTGTCCGTATCGAAATTCAAAGAAGGCTTCGAGGCTGAAAAGATCGGAGACGCAGAATATGCGATAAACGGCGAATATATGGCGGTCAGAATAGACAAGAGTCTGCTCGGCGTCGAAGGCGAGATCAAAAACCTGCTTTTCAAATGGGCGGACAACTCGACCGTTTCGGGCGACGTGATGGAATTCATGGATAAAGGCGACGCCGCGCCGAACGACAGATACGCATATTCGTATATCGGCTACGAGGGCGAAACGGAGACCGTCACCGAAGAGATAAAGACGGAAAAAGCAACGGAAACCGAGGCTCCCGGCACCGAAAAGGCGCAGGCCGAAGAAGAAGAACGGAAATTCCCAGTAATTGAGATCGCGGCTGTCGCCGCCGCCGTAATCGCGGTCGCGGCTGCAGTTATTATAAAACTCAAAAAGAAATAAGAAAGGAACAAAACAGAATGAAGAAAGCATTTCTGACCGTTATATCGATAGTTCTTATGCTCTGTATGACGGTACTGAGCGCGTCGGCGCTCAACAAGGCGAAAGAAGACTTTGAAGGCGCGGCTCCCGGAACGGATCCCCTTATGCTCGATACCGTCTTCGATTACTTCGAATACATAACCGCTACGCCCGACAGCGCGGTCGAGATAGTCAACGAGGATTTCGGCAACATGCTGAAGATCACGGGATTCTCGGATTTCAGAACGATGGGCTATATCGAAGGCGAGTACGTTTTCTCGGTCGACGTGTATACTCCTGAAGCCGACCCCGGAAGAAGATGCAATATCTTCGTCCGCGGCGAGGTACCGGGCGCTCTTTCCAAGCTGAACCCCCCGAACGCCAACTCCATGAACGTTTTCAACTATTACGAATGGGACTGGTATAACGAAAACGGCGGCGCCGACGGCAAATCCGAGATCGGCGGAACGGGCGTATTCGTAAACCTCGGCGATCTCGACATCAAGCTCGTCGTCAAAAAGTACGCCGAAGACGGTCTTACCGTTGCGAGCGACGTTGCGCTTCTCGATTATCCGGAAAGCATGGCTGATGAAGATATGCCGCTTGAAAAACCCGTCAACGTAAAATATACCGACGACGGCAAAGAGATAAAGGTCTACATAAACAACAATCTGCTCGCAAGGATCGCGCTCTCGGAAGACAGCGTTTCTTACGACAGCGACGAGACCGGCAATCTCTATTACAAATCCGCAGTCGCCTACGACGCGAACGGAAGCGAACTGTTCACGACGGAGAACACGCGTATCCGCTATGAAAACTCGCAGATCGCCATGGCAACGAGAGCCGGAACGATGTACGTCGACAACATCAGCTTCACCATCGGAACAGGCGCGATAGCCGCTTCCGAAGGCGGAGAGGAACCCGTAACGGAAGCTCCTACCGAAAAAGCGACCGAAGCGCCTCAGACCGAAGCGCCTACCGAAAAGGTGACCGAAGCTCCTCAGACCGAAGCCCCGCATACCGAAGAGCAGAAGACCGAAGAGCAGAAGACCGAGGCGGCAAAGCCCGAGACCAAGGCGGAAGATAAGACCGATCCCGTAAAGGAACCGGGAAAGAAGAACAATACGACGCTCATAATCGTAATAATCGCGGCGGTCGTGATCGTCGCGGCGCTGGTCTTCATATTCATACCGAAGAAGAAAAAATAAAGCGTAAATGAGATCGGGAGAAGCGGAAATGCTTCTCCCGTATTTTTTATAAATATAAATCGGAAATTGAAAATCAAGGCGTCCGTCGTAGACTCCCAATCCCCTACTCCCTCCCGAAGCCGTTTCACTCTCTTTGGAGCGCGGCAGGCCGGCACGAGGTAAGAAGTAAAAGTGAATAGTGAATAGTGAATAGTGAAGGTGTCGCCGACGGCGACTTCTTTTTTGCCTTT